>NZ_JQMO01000001.1 GCF_000744785.1 Kitasatospora azatica KCTC 9699
CTACCTGGACGCGACCTACTGCAAGGCCAGGGTCGAGCACCAGATCGTCTCCCGGGCCGTGGTCGTGGCCACCGGCATCACCGAGGACGGCGGCCGCGAAGTGCTCGGGGTCATGGTCGGCGACAGCGAGACCGAACTTTTCTGGACCGAGTTCCTTCGCTCGTTGCGCGAACGCGGCCTTGCCGGAGTCCGGCTCGTGATCGGCGACCACCACCTCGGGCTGGTCAAGGCCATCCGCAAAGTCATGCTCGGGGCCTCCTACCAACGCTGCAGGGTCCATTTCCTACGGAATGTGTTCAGCGTGATCAACAAGGAAGCCGGCGAGATGGTCGCCGCGACGATCCGCACGGTCTTCGCCCAGTCCACCGCCGAGGGGGTCCGCACCCAACTCGACACCGTCGCCGACATGCTCGGCGCCCAGTTCCCGAAGGTCAAAGCGATGCTGCTGGAAGCGAAGGACGACCTGACCGCCTTCGCCGTCTTCCCGGAACGACATTGGAAGAAGATCCAGTCCACCAACCCGCTGGAGCGGATCAACCGCGAGATCAAACGCCGCACCGACGTCGTCCAGGTCTTTCCGAACGACGACGCGCTCCTGCGACTGGTCACCGCCGTGCTCTTCGAGCTCCACGACGAGTGGATCGCCTTCCCCCGCCGCTACCTGCCCGAAGGCAGCATGGACCAGCTCTACCCTGCCAAGCTCCCCGAAAGCGCCCCCGCACTACCCAACACGCCCACCGACTGATCGGCTACACCACCAAGCGGGACACGACCAGCGAAACAGAAAAGCCGTGCGGGGTGCAGCAGAGGGAAACCGAATTCAGGCACGCAAGAAAGGGGCCTACGCCTCTCGCGGCCGACACAACACCAGCCATTCCCGCCCTCCCAGAAATCCCGCTAGATGCCCCCGAGGCAATCATCAGGACGACGACACCAAACCGAACACCACCCAGCAGACCGGACCGAACGGTGGCACCAGAGCCGGACGCCGAAGCAGCCGGGCACGGCCCGGACGGCGACCAGGGCGCAGCGGCGCGGACACGGCTGGCGGTTCTCAACGAAGGCCCGGGCGCAGCAACGGGCAGCGAGGCTGGCGGTGACATCGGCCCCGGAGCGGATACCGGTCTTTGATGCAATGACCGCTGTGACGATCCCCTGGACACTCCACCGCTCCGAATTCCTGCGGCTGGCTCGCCTGCTCGAACCCGCCGTACCGGCGACCACCATGCTGTCGACCTGGGACGCCGACGAGGCAGAGCTGGCCATCGAGGACCTCGCCGACCAACTCTCCGACCGTCACACCCCGCTACGGCGCGCGGACCGGGCCGCCGTCCTCGAGTTGGCCGAAGCGCTCGGCGTATCGGCCAAAGCCACCTCCGCGGTGCGCTGGTGCCCCGACCTGGAAGCGGACGACCAGTGGTGGTGGGAGGTCGAGAACTCACCACGCGCCGCGGCAATCACCGTCGAACTCGCACGGGAGATCTCACCCGGCCATCCGCTCCACAACATCCCCCTCACCCCCTGGCTGGAGTGCGGGGCCTGCGACGACGTCCTCCTTCGCCTCGACGACGAGAACGCCCTCAACGGCAGAGCCCCGTATCAGGCAGCCGTCGTCCACCCCACCTGGTCCCGGCGCGCCGAAACCCCACCATGGCCCACCACCACCGTCTACGACGACGGGCTCCACGCACTCAACAGACTCGAAACCTGCTACCGAACCACCCCGGACGAGGACTAGCCCCACCCAACCCGACAGCAACCCAGGACGAGGCCGGCAACCAGGGTGGCCTGACGGCCGCCCAGCCAACCGGCCAACGACGGCGCAGCGGGCACGGTCGGCGGCGCGGGCCCGGAGAGCAGCCGACAGGCCACAGCGGGACGGCCTGGCGGCCGACCAGGACGGCGGGCCGGGCACCGGCAGGCCAGCGGGTACCGCGAGCGTGCCGCCACACCACGCCCGGCCTGACACCCAGCCAGACGCTCAGTCAGCCGCCCGCCACTTCGGCGCGCGGCGCCGTAGCACCCAGCGAAGGACGGCAACCTCGGCAAGTGCGACAAGGACGACCAGGGCGTTGAAAGCCGGGTCGCTCAACGTACCGCCAACACCGGTCGCGACCAGCGGAAGCGCCGCCGGCGCAGACACCACCGCAAAGCCAACCGCAGGCAACTCACCGGAACCAGACAACGGATCGGCCCAAGGCTGCACCGTCGTCCAGACCCCGAGCACGACGAGCAGCACGGCATACCCGAGAAAGACGGTGCGGCCGGCAGTGAAACGTCTCGGGCAAGCGGTCATGGCCAGATGCTGCCACGTGCCGACACACAGACACGCAGCGGGACTGCTGCCGGGGCCGCCGCAACCACCAGCACCAAACCGAACACCGCCCCCACCAACCACCCCACACCCCGACCAATCCGACCCGAGTTCAGAACACCACAGGCAGCCAATCCACAAAAACAGCCGCACAGAATTCCAACCCGAATACAGACTCATAGCACCCCGACCGACCCCACCAACGGGCCGACAGGGCCCCGATCCCACCAGACACCACACACAGTCACCAATCTGGCCCCGACACCCCAGGCCGGACACCCCACTAACCCCCACAACAAACCCAACTAAAGGTCCAGACAACATGGCTTACAGGACCATCCACGCCCCAAGACAACAACAGGTCACACCTAGCGCCTTCGCCGGGTAGAGCTTCGCGTGGAGCACCCGCGTCTCCCACCACGGATCGTCAGGAGCGGAGACCAGCGCGGCCACCAGCTCCCGCTTGGACGGCACCGTCAGCACCAGCGGCAGGGGCGTTTCAAAGTCCCGGTGATCATGTAGACCGGCTGGTCAGGCGATGCCCAGGAGGTCCAGCGGCCTGTTGAAGGGCTCGTAGGAGACGTGGCGGAGGCCGGCAGCGATGTTGCGGTGTCCGTGCTGTCGCAGCGTGTTGATCGCCAAGTTGCGGAGGGTCGCCATGTTCTCGGGTCCGTGGCCGGTGCGGATCTTCGAGGCGTCCTCGCCGAAGGTGGTGTCGCGGACGAAGTGCAGCCGGTTCTCGATGGTCCACTGTGACCTGGCGAGCTGGCCCAGGCGCTGGGGTGAGGCTTCTTGTGAGGTCAAGTCGGTGATCGCATAGACGGTCTGACGGCTCACGGTGCCAACCTTGAGGTCGGTGCGGTGTCGCAGGATCCGCACGGCCTGGACGGCGTGGGGAAAGTCCAGGCCGAGACCGGTGATGGTGAGTGCCCTGGTCACGCGGGTCTCCTTGCGGCCGTGGCCGATCTCGCGGTCGTAGCGCCTCGCGGTGACGTCCTTCCACGGCAGTGACCGCAGCCGGCGGTGCAGCTCAGGCTGGTTGGCCTTGACCACCAGCAGGTAGTGGGCCTTCTTCTCCTCCACGAGGAAGCGCGCGTGGGCGCGCTGGGTGTGCAGGGCGTCGGCGGTGACGGTGATCCCGGTCAGGTCGTAGGGCTCCAGCAGCGTGGCGAAGCACGTGATTTCGTTGGTCTTGTCGGGAACCCGTAGCTGGGTGACGGTCCGGCCGTCACCGGTCATCGCGGCCAGCAGGTGGGCGGCGGGAGTCTGGCCGTTCCGGGAGCCACGGGCGGTCTTGCCGTCCACGGCCACCGAGTCCGCACCGCCGGGATCAGCACCGGTTAGATCGGCCAGGCCCCGGGGGCAGACCAGGTTGACGACCCGTCGGATCGTGGCGGCGCTCGGCCCGATGCGCACCCCCAACGCGCCCGCCACACGAGCACCCAGCCGGGCCAGGGCCTGCTGCGGAGCATTCGCGGACCACTGGCCGATCGCCGCATACGAGCGCGCGCCGGCGACCACCGCCGAGGCAGCAACCAGCAGCACCGCCACGAACGGGTGACGCACACCGCGCCGCCGACGCGGATCCGGCAGCACCCGCAACCGCTCCACCAGCGAGAGTCCCGCCACCTCCTCCAGAGTGGGCGACTTGACGAGACAGACGGTGGCAGACTGACGGCACATCGAAGCTCCAGCGGTTCAAGGCGACTTGGCAAGGTCACCTCGTTCAACTGGAGCTTCGATGCGTACGTGACGGGCCTACCCGGACCCTCCAGACCGCTCTGGCCTGCGAACTCATGTGATCACCAGGACTTTGAAACGCCCCTGGCACCAGCGGGCCCACGTCCTTTGCAGCGCGGGCCTGCACGCACTGCGGGCACTCCAGCCGGTCCGGACGACGCGGCGCCGGAAGATCGTGAGGACGGCTGAAGCCCTGACGGTTCCCATTGCTGCCCCAAATAGGAAGAGCAACTGCTCGCGTTGCCCGTACCCTCCCGGTATGGCACCAGATCCTCAACCTCGCAGCGTCTACCTGGACTTGAACCACTGGTATGCCCTTGGTGACGCCTTGGCAGGCGAGCCGCAGCAGGCAAACCATGTAGCCGTCCTTGAAGACCTGGCGCAGCAGGCCGAGCAGGGGCGGCTAGTGTTCCCGCTGTCGGTGGTGCACTACATGGAGTTGGCTGAGAATCCCCGCGACCACCAGCGGCAACGAGCGGCTGATGCGATGATGAAGCTGTCACGAGAGCCCGTAACCATCGCCCCGCTTTCAAAGATCATCGACGAAGAGCTGTCGCAGGAGCTACACCGCCGGCTCCGACGTCCCATGTTCCCCATCAAGGTGAAGAAGTTCGGCGTCGGTGCCGGCTTCGCCGCTCTCGGCGAACCCCGGCAGCTGAGGCTGATCGGCGGAACGGCCGAGGACCGCCTGCAGCTGGCGGCCCGTATGGGGACGACGGTCAAGGATCTCGAGAGGGAGGCCAACACGCGTGCTGAGTACATGTTCTTGGCTGGTCCCTCAGCTGGAGAACGCGTCCAGATCCCCGGGTACGACCCGTACGCGGCGCGCGGCATCGCCGACAGGGAGCTCGACAGCTTCAACGTCATGGTGAACACCCTGCGCACCATGCCCGAGTACGGCTCCCGCCCATTGGACCTCATCTGCGCCCGCCAGCTGTCCTTCGACATCATCGACAACTACACGCGCGCGCTGATCAGCGCGGGCTACACGAAGAGCAGCCCGTGGCACAGCAAGGAAGATCTCACCGACTTCCTGATGTCGCTTCCCTCACGACGGGTGGCCTCGCTGATCCAGTTTCACTACCTCCAGGACATCCACCGCAACTGGTCCATCAACGACCTGCGCGACATCACCGCCCTGTCGATGGCCATCCCCTACTGCGACATCGTGGTGACCGACAAAAAGGCATGGGACACCGCCACCAACCGCGCGCGCCTGGACCGGGAGTTCAGTACCGCGATCTTCTCTCGCCTCAACGATCTCTCCGACCACCTCCAGTACAGAGCGAAGTCCTGACACGCAGAGGTCCAGGAGCGCACTGATTGCCAATCGGACCGGTTTGGCGGGCTGTTTCGGCGTGCACTTCGTCGTTCAAGTTGATGATGGTCTCAAAAAGTGAAGCGGACCGCAAAGTTTCTGCGGTCCGCTCTTAGCTCACATCTTCCGATCTAATTTTGGTGGAGCCATCAACTCAGTCACGTGAAATATGGCGCCATGCGACTGCGCATCCCTTCACCATAATTCCAACGGTTCCTCCGAGAAGTAGGTACTGCCACCCCATGATGCTGAGGAATACTGCAAATCCGATGATGCTGACGAACACTACGAGGTTCCTACGAAACGTTCGTGCTTCGCTGTCATCCTTGGCACTAGTTCCCACGTTGGATACTTCCCGTGTACGAGATGAGTCTCCCGAACTAGTACCGTCTCCTACATGGGAACTCTTGTCATCATCTCCGATTGCTTCGCTACGTTCAACCGAGGTACTGTAGACATGCTGAACAGTGATGGTCGATGTTTCCGTGTAATTGGTTGCACTCATTGACTCGTCCTCATTTCAGTAGTGTTTAAGAAAACATCGGAAGACGCCCGGGCCAGTCTTGGCGGACGCCCGGGCGCTTTCGCGTGTGGAATTCCCAGGATAGCACCGACGGGCAGGCACGAAAGGGCCCGGCAATTCACGCGCCCCGGCCATCGCCAGGGAATTGACGTGAGCTGCAGAAATGCCCTGGAAAGGGCTGACTGACCCGGCCCATTGGCCGACCACAGATGCCTGCCTGTGGTCCTTCAGCCGCGCCCACCACGGGCCATCCGCCTAAGCGGCGTGCTCACCGTGGCAGTCGGGACGGGCAGATGTGCGAACAGGTCGGCTGTCGGCGGTGACGGCCCTGCAGTGCGTCCAGTAGCTCGACCTGGTGGGGGCGAGCTTGCCGTCGGTACGGGCCTTGTCCTGCTTGCGCAGCCAGGCACCGGGGCGGAACGCGAGGTCCGCGTCGGCAGCGGTGAGCGTGCCGCTGGCCTTCAGGTAGGCCACCGTGCGGCGGTAGGAGCGGAGCCTGCGCGCCGAACTGCTGGACTGGCTGGGCAGCGTTGCGGATGCGGCCGCCTGGGGAGCAGGCAGCGAGGAGGACGTGGCGGCGGGGCGTACGGGGCGGGTCAGCCGGTGACGGTCTCGGCGTGCCGGTGGAGCGCGTCCAGGAGCGCGGTCTGGTGGTCGGTCAGCTTCCCATCGGTGCGGGCCTTGTCCTGCTTGCGCAGCCAGGTGCCGGGCCGGAACGCCGCGTCGTCGCCGAGGCCGGTGCGGTTCGCCGGGCCATCGAGGATGCCGCCGGCGGCGAGGTAGGCGAGCAGGCGGCGGTACGACCTGTTCCAGTCCGGCTCCAGGCGCCACAGCTCGTCCAACGCGTCCAGCTTCGCGACCTGGTCCTTGGTCAGGTTGTCGGCCTTGCGCTGGCGGCGCATCCACGCCCCCACCGCGTAGTCGTCCAGCTTCGCGGTCGCCGGGATCGCCAGGTGGCCGTACTGTCGCTGGAACGCGGCGGCGTAGGCGGCGCCGCGCTCCCAGGCGTTGGCGTTCTTCGACCAGATCATGCCGAGCGCGTCCAGCTCGCTGACGCGGGCCGGGTCGAGCAGGCCCTGGCCGCCCAGGTGGCGCTGGCGGGCGAGCCAGGAGATCAGCTCGACGTGCTTCGCCTTGTCGGTCGGGTCGAGGTGGCCGTGCTCGATGTGGAAGACCGCCGCGACCGCGTGCATCCGCTGCCACTCGGCAGCCCGCGGGTTGAACGCCCGCAGCTTCACGGTCTGCAGGATCCGCGCCGCGTGCTGCCGGGCGTTGATCCGCAGCCACTCGATCGGCGACTCCACCGGGGCCGGCTGCTGCTCGGCCTCCCCCGCTTCGGGGGCCGCGCTCTCGGCAGGCTTGGCCGCGGTGGTGTGTGCGGTGCCCTGCGAGCGGCAGGCGCGCAGTTCGGTGATCCGGCCGACCACCCGGGCGTCGTGGGCCGCGAGGGCTCGCAGGACCCGCCAGATGGTGCGGAAGGAGCTGGCTTCGATCTCGGCGTCGGCCTCGGCCTTCACGGCTTCGCCGGCGT
Organism: Kitasatospora azatica KCTC 9699; assembly: GCF_000744785.1. NCBI lineage: Bacteria > Bacillati > Actinomycetota > Actinomycetes > Kitasatosporales > Streptomycetaceae > Kitasatospora > Kitasatospora azatica. The sequence goes on from NZ_JQMO01000001.1 coordinate 7,427, forward strand.
CGTGGACCTCGGACGGGTCCGCGGCGGCGGTGTCGTCGCCGACCACGGGCGTCGGGAGGTAGACCGGGATGATGACCCAGGACACCTTGCCCTGCCGGTAGGACTGGCGCAGCGCACGGCCGACTGCCTGGACGATGTCGATGACGCTCGACTTCGGGTCCGCGAAGCACACCGAATCCACAGCTTGGACGTCGATGCCTTCAGACAGGAGCCGAGCGTTGCAGAGGATCCCGCACTCCTCGCCGTCCTCGCCGGTGTGGGCCTTGAACTCCGTGAACGCGGCCCGGCGGTCGCCCAGGCGGTCGGTGCCGGCCACCGCCTTCGCCCAGATCCGCTCCGGGCGTTCCGCGTCGGGCAGCAGTTCCGCGGCCTCCAGCAGGGTGCCGGCGAACTCCCGCGCCGAGGTCACCCGGGAGTGGAAGGTGATGACCCTGCGCAGGTCAAGGTCGGCGATCGCGCGCAGCACCGCGATCTGCAGGGCCAGGCGCAGCAGTTCCTCATTGGTGCGCTGGGATCGCAGGTCGGCGACGGCGGGGAGGTTGAGGAGGTCCCGCAGGTCTTCGTCGGTGACCACCGGGACGAGGACGCGGTAGTCGGCGAGGTAGCCGTGCTCGATCCCCTGGCCGAGGGTCCAGGTGAACACGGTTTTGCCGTAGATGGTTTCGTCGTCCATCGAGCAGATGACAGTGCCCTCGGCGACATCCACCACCTCGCGCGGCACCCGGGCCTCATCCACGATCCGCGGAGTGGCGGTGAAGTACAGCCGGCGTACGGCGGGAACCTGGTCGTCGGTGTGCACGGCCGCCCACGCCTTGCCGTCCGAGCCGGCCGTGCGGTGCGCCTCATCGACCACCACCAGGTCCCAGGCCAGGAGGCCGCACAACTGATGCGCCTGGACGATGCGCTCCAGCGAGGCATAGGTGGCGTACACGGTCACCGGCTCACCCGGTTCCGCGGCCTGGACCAAGTCGGCGATCCGGGCGGCCTGCGTGGACACCACGGCCTCGATGCGCCCGCCGGCCTCCGCGCTCTCCAAAGCCTCCTGGCGCGAGCACGCCGCCACCGCCAGGCCCCGTCGACCGCCCTTCGTGGACCAGGCTTCGGCGGTCTGCTCCAGCAACTCGATCGTCGGCACCAACACCAGCACCCGCCCCCGCGCGGCCAGGCGCCGGGAGCAGTTGGCGGCGATGAGGGTCTTCCCGGAACCAGTCGCGGCCACAATGGTCGCCCGGCCGCCGTCCTTCACCTCACGCACCGCGGCCGCGACCGCGTCCTTCTGGAACCCGTGCAGCGGCAGGACGCCATCGCGGGGCCGCGACGGGGCGGGTAGGCCGGGCTCCATCACGCGCGACGCCACCGCGACGGCGGTCGGCTCGGTGGTCGTGGTGTCCACGGGGTGGGTTTCTCCTTGCTGGGGGGGCGTGTTCGGCGGTGGGAGCCCGCGGCGGAGGAGTGCCGGGTCGGTCGTGTTCTGTCGGAACGCTCGCCTGAGCCGCCCTTTCAGACGTTATCGGACGGGGTGCGGCCGGGTTCTCGTCCGATGGCGGTGGCAGCGGGGTTCGGGCTGATGTTGATGTTCTCGTTGCGGATCATGCGGCGCAGGCTGGTGCGGGCGGCGGCGAGGTCGTTTTCGAGGGTGGTGATCTGCTGCTGGAGGTCGTTGTTGTGGGTGGTGGCTTGCTGGAGCTGGTCGGCGAGTTGGTGGTTGTGGTGGGTGAGTTCGTCGATGCGGGTGGTGAGGTCGTGGGTGGTGAGGGCGTCGAGTTGGCGTCCGAGGTGGTGGCGCACGGCGGTTTGGGTCTGGTCACGTTCTCGGCGTAGTTGCTTGATCTCTTGGCGGGCGAGTTCGAGTTCGGTGCGCAGGGTGGCGGTGGCCGAGGAGGTGGTGCCCGGGCCGGCCGGGGTGGGGGCGGGGCGGGTGGTTTGGCGGTGCTGGGCGGCTTGGATGTGGGGGCGGATGGTGTCGGTGTAGGTGAGCCAGGTGGAGACTCCGGCGGTGCGGGCGACGGTGGTGTGGGTGACGGGGTGGCCGTCGCGTTCGAGGGTGGTGATGGCGTCGAGGGCTCGCCGGCGTTTGTCGGCGCTGATGCGGGCGCGGGCGAGGGCGAGAGGGGCGGGGTTTCCGGTGCGGTTCACTGGCGGCCCGTGGGAGTGCGGTCGATGGCGATCAGGGGCAGGAGGGGGCGGGGTGCGCCTGCTCTGGCGCGGCGCAGGACGATGCTGGCTTCCTGGAGTTCGGAGCGTTCGTGGGCGGGCATGTCGGCCAGGTACCGGTTCATGCGGGTGACGACTTGCTCGAACACGGTGATCTGGGCGGTGAGGGCGGTGATGACGAAGTCGGCGGCGTCCATTGCGAGGGCGCTCTCGCGGTCGGCGCGCAGTTCGTTGATGTGCTGTTCGATGGCGGGCAGGTATGAGGGGTCGGGGCGGTAGAAGCCGCAGCCTGCGCACTGGAATCGGATCGGGCAGGAGGCGCCGCCGGCCTTCACGTTGGAGGGCTCGGTGCAGCCGCCGTATGGGACGGCGACCTGGCGCAGTTCGTAGGCGGTGGTGGAGGTCGGGGTATGGCTGCCGTGTCGGTCGACGACGTGGGCGCTGAGGGTGGTGACGGCGGCCCGTTTCCGTTTGAGGGAGACCTGGTAGTAGCGCTGGGTCATGGCGATGGACTTGTGGTCCATGAGCTCGCGCAGGACGTCGACGGGGGTACCAGCGTCCGCGTGGCGTTGGGCGTAGGAGTGGCGGAAGGCGTAGGGGTAGATGAGGGTGCGGTCGAAGGGCAGCGGGTTGCCGTGAACGTCGATACCCTCGCCGTACAGCTGGGGGATGGAGGCGACCCAGGTGCGCAGGGTCTCGCTGATGTAGCCGGGAGACAGGTAGTCGGCGTTGCTCTGCTCGGTGAGGGCAGGGAAGAGGTAGCGGTCACCTGAGGCGGCAGGTCCAGGTGGTTGCGGTGTTGCTGCCATTCGCGGATGGCCTGGGCCGTCGAGGCGGTGATCGGCAGACGGCGGCGGTAGCGGCGGCGTTTGTGGTTGTCCCAGATCAGGGAGGTCTGGCCGCGGTCGGTCTCCAGGCAGTCGCGGGACAGTGAGGCAACTTCCAGGGGGCGGCGTCCGGTGTCGCGCAGCACGGTGTAGACGGTGCGGTACAGCAGGTGGAGGTCGGCGGCGGGGATGTCGCGCCGGCCCGCGACAGTGCCGTGGCCGATCGTGTCGAGGTGGGCGTCGAGCTGGCGGATGACCGACTCGGGGATGGCCTTGCCGATCTCGTCCTCGTTGTCGTCGTCGCGGCCGACGGTGTGGTGGACCGCGTCGCGGCTGAACGTGCCGGCGAGGTCGTCGAGTACGTCGCTGCGGCGGCCGTAGTCGATGAGCTGGAAGAAGCTGCCGGTAAGGGCGTTGCGGTAGCCGGAGCTGTAGGGCGTGCCGTCGAGTTTGAGGGCGGTGCGGAAGCCGTCGATGACGGCGCTGACGTCGGCGAAGCGCAGCGCGGCCGGGTCATGGCCGGCTCCGGGTCGCTGCGCGAGAGCGCGGGAGGCGATGGTGGTGGCGCGCAGGGAGCGGTTGAACTCGTCGGTGCGGGGCTGCTCGGTGCTGGCCCACAAGCGCAGGACGCGGCGCAGCCAGGGCTGGTCGATGACCGGGGTGAGGTCGACCGTGGCGGGGAACTGGCGGCGGGTGCGGCCGTTGGTGGCACGCAGGCCGATCGCGCGCAGGTCCAGGACGTCCTCGCCGCGGGTGGGGCGGCCGGTGAACTCCTCGAAGCCCGCCCGTAGGGCGGTATGGATTTCGTTGAGGGTGCGCCGGTAGGCGGCGTCCTTGGGTGCCGAGAGCTGGATGGGTTCGTCGGACAGCAGGGTGGCGGCGCCGGTGTGGTCACGGACGAGGGCGCGGATCCTCGCAGGTCCAAGGACCCTGGCCCACTGGTCGACCTGCTGCAGCGCGTAGAGGACTTCTCGGCGTACCAGGTCGGTCAGGGGTGCGAGGCTGAACTGGTGGGCGGCGACGTACGGAACCTGGTCCGGCGCCCACGTGGCGATCGGGGTAGGACGAGTGCGGTTGTCGCGGGTCCACGCCCGTGAATGGAAGCCGCACAGCCCGGAGGCGTTGAAGGACGGGTTGGGGCAGACCGGAACCAGGCAGGGCACCTCATCGGTGAACGGGACCGCGATGTGGCTCCACCACTGGTCCTCATTGCCTCGACGCCGGTGGTAGTGCCAGGTTCCGTAGTGTGCGGAGCACAGGTCGCGGCAGTGCTTGGGACGCACGCACCGCACCCCGTCGCGGGTCACGGCGCAGCGGACGACCACCAAGCCGCGCGGCGCCCGGCCGCGCTGGGGAACATGGGTCGCGGCAAACTCCTGCGCGCCCAGGCTTGATGCCTTGAGGCGGTCCTCGCACATCGTGCAGAAGCTGTTGCGGGCATTGACCACCTGGTCGCAGGCCGCGGTGCGGCAGGCCGACGCGACGGTGCGGGGGTTATCGAGGCGGCCGGTGAACAGCCAGCGTCCCTGGTCCCACTCCCCCTCCCACCACGTCGGGTCGGTGTTCTCGGCGAGCCACGTGGCCCAGGCGGCCGGCTCCACTCCCTGAGGCAAAACGATCTCGCCCGGCTGCCGGCCAGGCCGCGGTGGCGTTGCGGGCCCCGGGGGCAGCAGGCGCAGGTTCCCGGCGAGGGGCGTCGGCGTCATCGGTTCTCCCGCAGGGTTTGGAGCCGCTCGACCGCGGCGCGGGTCTCGGTGTCGTCCACGTGCCGGTAACGCTCCATCGACAGCGGCGAGACACGTCCGAGGAGGTACTGCACGACGTCGCGGTCCACGCCCTCGCGCAGCCACGTCGTCGCGGCAGAGTGGCGCAGCATGTGCGGGCGGCAGGCGTGGCGGGCCGCGCGGGCGAGCCGGTCGAACATCTCCTTGGTGTTGGGGTACGACATCGCCCGCCCGAGCGGTGAGCGGAACAGGTTCACGAAGACCATGTCGCCCTCGGCGGCCGCGGCCACGGCGTCGCGTTCATAGCGGTAGGCGGTGTAGAGCGCCACGAGATCGGCGGTGACGGGGATGGTGCGGGGCTTGCGGGTCTTGGCCAGCGCGCGGTTCGGATTGTCGGTGCGCCGGTGGACGTGGATATGAGGGCCTTCGGTGGTGCAACCGAGCGCGCGGGAGGAGGCGAGCAGGTGCATGTCCTGGCGACGCAGCCCGAGCGCTTCACCAATCCGCACCCCCGTACAGGCCAGCAGCGCGACCAGGAACCGATCCCGCGCCCTGGGTGCGAGGCCGATCATGTGGGCGATCTGATCTGACGACAGGTCCTCGTAGCGGGGGTCGGTGAGCCGGAAGCGGAACGCGGCCGCGTCCACCGTGCGGAACTGGTTGTCCTCCCCCGCGTCGTAGCCAGCCGGTAGATGGACCAGGTACTTGGGCTGCGACAGCAGGCCGGCCACCCGGGGTGCGACCCAGCCGTTCGCCACGCAGAACCGCAGGAGCCCGGCAACAGCCGTCATCACCGCGTTCGCCGTGTTCTGCGACCGGAAGGCCGGCCTGCCCTGCCGCAGAATGCGGCCGCGAGGCGGCAGCGGCTCGGTCACCAGCCACCGCTGGAAGCCCGACAGCGACAGGAAGCTCGGCGCCCGCCAGTCCAAGCGCCGCCGGGCGCAGTGGTTCAGGTAGAGCACGACACGGCCCGCATAAGCGCGCTCGGTGTTCGACGACAGCCCCCGCGAGCGCAGCGACGCGATGAACGCCGTTGCTTCCAGGTGCAGTTCCAACGTGACGGTATCGGCTACCACCCAGCGTGCCTCGCCGGTGGCCGGGGCGACCGCTCGCTCCGCCATGAACCCTGGATCCATGGACCGCACCGTAGCCACAACCACCCGAGCAGTACCCGTCGTTGACCCAGGCATTCATCCCCGCAGGTGACACCCACAGCAAACGTGCCTCACACACCACCAACACCCGCTACAGGACCACATCACCGCAGCTCAGCACCACACCAAACGTCACCCACACCGACACCAGCCCTAGATAACGTCGATGCCTTCCGTCAGGAGGCGACTGTTGCAGAGGATGCCGCACTCCTCGCCGTCGTCGCCGGTGTGGGCCTTGAAGTCGGCGAACGCGGCGCGGCGGTCCTTGAGGCGGTCGGTGCCGGCCACCGCCTTCGCCCAGATCCGCTCCGGGCGCTCCGCGTCCTCCAGCAGCTGGGAGGCGTCCAGCAGGGTGTTCGCGAACTCGCGGGCCGCCGTGACCCGGGAGTGGAAGGTGATGACCCGGCGCAGGCCGAGGTCGGCGACCGCGCGCAGCACCGCGATCTGCAGCGCCAGGCGCAGCAGCTCCTCGTTGCTGCGCTGGGAGCGCAGGTCCGCGATGGCCGGGAGGTTGAGCAGCTCGCGCAGGTCCTCGTCCGTGACCACCGGCACCAGGACGCGGTAGTCGGCGAGGTAGCCGTGCTCGATCCCCTGTCCGAGGGTCCAGGTGAAACAGACCTTGCCGTAGATCTCCTGCGAGTCCATGGAGCAGAGCGCGGGCAGCTTCTCGCCGTCGGCGAGGTCGGCCAGGCCGTCCTTCGCGCGCCGGTCGTCGGCGATCCGCGGGGTCGCGGTGAAGTAGACGCGGCGCTTCGCGGGCACGTCCGCGTCATTGTGGATCGCGGCCCAGGCCTTGCCCTCCGCGCCGGCGGTGCGGTGCGCCTCGTCGATGACCACCAGGTCCCACTCGGGCAGGCCGAAGTCGTGGTGGGCCTGGACGATGCGCTCCAGTGAGGCGTAGGTCGCGTACACGGTCACCGGCTCGCCGGCCTTCTCCTTGGCGACCAGGTCGGCGATCCGCGGGGCCTGCGTGGTCACCCGGGCATGGACCCGGCCTCCGGCCTCCGCGCTCTCCAAAGCCTCATCCCGCGAACAGGCCGCGACAGCCAGCCCCCGGCGACCGCCCCGCAACGACCACGCCTCCGCGGTCTGCTCCAGCAACTCGATCGTCGGCACCAGCACCAACACCCGGCCCTTCGCCGCCACGCGCCGGGCGCAGCCAGCCGCAATCAGCGTCTTGCCGGAGCCGGTCGCGGCGACCACCGTGGCGCGGCCGCCGTCCTTCACCTCGCGCACCGCAGCCGCCACCGCGTCCTTCTGGAACCAGTGCAGCGGCAGCGGGTTCACCGCGGCGGTGCCGGACGGCTGCGCCGGGACCGGCTGCCCGGCTGCGGCGCGGAACGCGGCCGGCACGTCGGCCTCGGTGGCGGTGGTGGTCTCCACGGCGGTGCTTCTCCTTCGGATGCTGAGACGGCGGGACGAGGCGGTGCTGTGGAAAGGTCGGAGGCGGCCTCTCCCCGGGGCCAAGTCATGGATGGGGAGAGGCCGCCCGGACTACTGCTGGTCCTCGGGGATCCAACCCCTCACCTCCAGATACGCAATATCGGCGTCCTCGACGGCGCGGCCGGTCTCCACCAGCCACTCCCGCATCGCCTCGGTCACGTCGCCGTGGTGGTCCGCGACCCGCTGGGACCACTCGGCGGCGTCGAACCCGCCGGTCGAGCTGGAGCCGTAGGTGCGCTCCTCGGTACCGTCCGCGCGCGGAATGAACCCGCGGCGCAGGCCCGGCGAGTCGTCTGCCGAACCGGCCGAGTGGACGTACTGGTTGGCCTTCATCCGGACGGTGAAGGCGAGGCGGCCTCCGGCCTGGCCGGTCTCGTGCACCACGGGCGCGAGGTGGCTCGCGCCGGACTTGATGGCCTGCTTCCCGGCCCGGCCAGCCATCGACCCGCCCGCCTCGCCGACCGTGTCCTTGCCGCGCACCCGCGCCTTCTGCCCGGTCTTGGTCCGGCGGCGGCTGGTGTTCGCCTCCGCGATCCCGGACAACGCCTCCTCGTCGCGCTCGCCGCCGCGCACCGCGCGGACCACCTGGCGCAGCGCGTTGACCATGGACGCGCCCTTGCCCTTGGTGAAGAACTGCGAGACCAGCGAGGTGTCGCGGCCGAGCATCTTGGCCACCTGCCGCTTGCTGTAGCCCTGGTCCAGCAACTCCTGGGTCAACCGGGCGGCTTCGTTCGGGTTGTTCGGGTCGGCCGGGCTCACTGGTCAGCTCCCTTCTCGGCGAGTTCGGCGCGGCCCAGGCCGCGCAGCTTGAGGTACTGCTCCTGGCTGGTCGGGTGCTCGACCGGGCCGGTCAGGTGGCCCTTGAGCAGGTAGTCCCCCGGTTCGCCCCGGTAGGGCCAGGGCTGTCGCTCGGTCAGGGCGATGCCGTCCGTGCCGAAGTAGACGACCGTGCCGGGCTTGGCGTGCAGGGCACCGGCGTAGCCGATGACCTCCTTGCCCTGCCGGTACTTCATGTCCAGCAGCGCCGCCCGCGCCCCCGACCACACGTAGGCGGCCCACTCGGGGTGCGCGTACGGGTCGCGGGAGAAGCCGGCCTGCCGCTGCCAGGTCACCACCTGGTCGTCCTGGCCGAGGATCTCGACCCCGGCGGGGAGGGTCTCGCCGAGCGGGGTGGTGCCGGAGACCAGACGCGGGCGCTGGGCGAAACCGCCCAGGCCGAACAGCAGCACGCTGCGCACCGCCCGGGACGCGAGGTAGGCGGCGGTGCGCTGGCGCTCGTCGCCGTGCAGCTTGGAGAGGTTGGTCAGGTCCGCCCAGGCCGCCTTGAGGCGCTTGCCCCACTCGTCGAGCGGCTTGCCGTCCTCGAAGAGCAGGCCGCCGAGAACCTCGATCCGCCACGGCGCGATGTGGTTCGACAGGGCGAGGTGGACCTCCGCGCCGCCCGCCCACGTGGTGAACGTGGCACCGGGTGTGGCCGGGTAGACCCAGGCACGGTCACCGGTCACCGGCGCCGGCAACAGCCCGACATGCTCCCATCCCTGAGGGACCATCACCTTAATGTTCCAGTGCGAGCAGGACATCAACGCCTTCGTCTGCTCCTGCTCACTCATCGCCGCGAACGCGGCGGCGGTGATCCGGCGCGGCGTGCCGACCGGCGACTTCCACAGGTGCTTGGCGTAGGCGAAGGTGCGGTCGTACTCCACCAGCGCGGGCAGCTGCTCCGGCACGCGCGGGGGCAGGATCAGCTCGGTGCGGCCCTGCCCGCCGGTCGCGTGCAGCAGACCCCGCAGCTCCTCCGACAGGACCGGGTAGCCGCCGGCCCACTTGCCGGTGGTCGGGATGGTGCGCGACCACAGGTCCCGGCCGGTCTGGCTCGGGGAGCCCATGAGCACGGCGTCGTCCCAGTGACGGCGCAGCGCCTGCCACAGCAGCGTGAACGCCTGGCGGCAGGTGACGACGTCGGCGCCGTCCGGGTCGAACCACTCCCCCATGGAGCGGATCTCGGTGCTGCCGCTGTCCGGGGCGCTCGCGGGGGCGTAGCGGCCGACGGGCTGGCGCTGGTGGACGAAGTGCCCGGCGAGCTTGTCCCGACCGGAGCCCACGGCGGTGGTCCACCGCTCGCTGGGGGTGTTCAGCCACGCGCTCACCGCGTCCTTGAGCGTGGAGTAGCGCTCGGCGCCGTCGTGCCAGGGGGCACCGGCGGTGATGTAGATCCGCTCCGTGCCGGGCGCGGTCGCGTGGACGGCGTCCAGGATCTCGCCCGGGGTGCGGGCGCCGAGGTCGACCCGGACGACCTGGTCGCGGACCGCGAGCATCCCGGCGGCCGCGTCCAGGAACACCGTGGAGCGGGCCTGCTGGACGAAGTTCGGGCGCTTGGAGACCAGGCCCGTGGTGACGGCCTCGAACCGGGCACCAGCCGGGCCCTCCGGGAGGGTGGGCAGCTCACGCGGACCGGCCTCGACCACCGGGCGCGGCGCGGCAGCGACCGGAGCTACCGAGACCGCCGGGATGACCGGCGCAGCGGCGGGGGCGGGCTGCTCGGCGACGGCCTGGTCCTCGACCTCGGTCGGTGCCTCGGTCACGGCCGGGGCCGGCTGCTCGAGTACGGGGGCCGGGCGGGTCAGCGCCGGGGCGACCGCGACGGCGGGCTCGTCGACCGGCTCGGCCACGGGCGCCGGGGCGACCGCGACGGCGGGCTCGTCGACCGGCTCGGCCACGGGCGCCGGGGCGGGCGCGGCCGCGGCCTGGTCGTCGGTCTTGGCGGCGCGGACGGCGGCCGGGGTCGGGTCCAGCAGCGGCGCGATCCGCACGACGTCGCCGACCGACAACCCGGAGGCCTTCGCGATGGCCGGCGCCTGGGCGCGCTCGTACCCCGCGAGCCCGGCCACGCGGCGCGAGCGCTGGGCGGTGAGCTTGTCCAGCTCCTTCTGCGCGGTGGCGACGACCTTCTCGGCGGCCGTGATCTCGGTGCGCAGCTCGCGCAGACCGGCGAGCTCAGCGGTGTACGTCTTGCGGTCCATCAGGGTGTCACTTCCCTTCCGTGGCATCAGTGCCGGTGTCGACGGGGCGGGCCCGGCGGGCGAGGGTGAGCCAGCCGTCCGGACCCTGGGTGCCGTGGACGTCGGCCAAGCCCGCGAGCAGGAAGGCGTAGGCGCCGCGCTTGGGGGCCCGCGGCTGCGCGGTGCCGGCCTCCCACTTGGCGAACGTCTCCCGCCGGACCTCCAGGGCCGCAGCGACCTCTTCCTGGGTGAAGTCGGCGGCCTCCCGCAGGCGCTTGCGTTCGACGGGATCGGGCAGGTCCCCGCCCCCCTGGGCTCGGGCGATCAGAGCGTCGACCGCCGCGAAAATCTCAGACATCACATACCTCCTATCGAAAAAGGTAGCACACCGCCTCTCGTCTATGCACGCTTTCATGCTCGCACGCATGCTCACATTGAAACGCTCTCTGAAACGCCCAGGGGGAGATGGCACCTGACGAGCACGTTCGTCCGCTTGGGGCGCGGGCCGCTGGCCGGGGTGGCGGACCCGAGCCGTGGCGTCGAGGTGTGGCTGCCCGATCAGGAGGGGCGCGTGCGCCCCGTCGAGGAGGCCGAGCGGTGCGAGCTACCGGCGCGGCATCCGGTCACCGGGGTGCCGCGGATTGCGGTCCGCCGGTGACCGCCACCGGGGTGCCGGCGCTCGACCGCCCGGGCGAGGCGGCTGGAGTGCCGACCGCCTCGACGGCCCGGGGCGGCGAAGGATCGACCAGAGACGAACGAGGAACAGGAGACGGGGAACGGTGAACGTGAGCGAGGACTTCCCGCAGGACCTGCTGGACCTGGAAGCCGCCCGGGTCGCGGCGCGCCGCGAAATCGACGTGTACGTGCGCACGGTCGAGGTCGCACGCCGTGCGGCCTTTCCCGGCCCGGAGCAGGCCGTCGAGCGCGGCATGTGGCCCGACGAGCAGGTGCAGCGCTGGCATGAGCTGCGCGCGGCCTACGCGGTAGCCGCTGCGGCGGTCAAGGCGCATCCCGTGCTGGTCGCGGCCGAGGCCGAGCGGCGGTTGTGGCCGGTCGAGGAGAAACTGCGCGGCCTCGTGCCGCAGGTCGAGGTCTTCGTCCGACCTGACACCGCTGCCGGCGGTGAGGAGGTGGTTGTGGTCCTCGGCGGAATCGAGCAGCACGCCTCGCCCGTCTGACATTCCGTCAGTGCCGGGCCGTGGCCGCCCCGACAGCCCTCATTCTGCTCTTCACGCGCTACGAGACCACTGTCAACGGGTTCGGAAACCGTGTGCCCCGGCCTGGGCGAGGCACGGCACCTGCCGTCGACCGCGCCGAGCCGGGACGCTCGCGACCGCAGTGCGGTCGCGAGCGCGGTGCGGTCGCGAGCGCGGTGCGGTCGCGAGCGCGGTGCGGTCGCGAGCGCGGTGCGGTCGCGAGCGCGGTGGAGCGCGTCCCGGAACAACGGTGCCCTGTCCGTTCGGCCTGCGCGCAGCGGCCGACCGCAGCCCACAGGTCCACGCGCGGGGACCTCGCCGATCGAGGCTCACGATGATGTGCGGGTAGGTGACGCGCAGCGCGAACAGCAGGGGTCCGTCGACGAGGTCGGCGAATAGCTCCACGAACTGCCCCGCGCCGCTGGTCCCACCTCGGGCCATAGCACCGCGTTCTCCGTGCGGACGCGGACGACGAGCCAAGGCGTGTTGGCGATGGTGAAGAGCATGGCAGTAATCCATGCGGTGTGGACAAGGGGCAGGGCGATGCCTTCGAACAGGACGATGAGGTAGTTGGGGTGCCGCATCCAACGGTAGGGCCCGGTGGTGACCAGTGGTAGCCCGGGCACGACGATGACGCGGGTGTTCCACCGGGGGCCGAGCGCCCTCATGCACCAGGCGCGGCCTGCCTGCACGAGGATGAGGACGGCCAGCGCCGGCCAGCCGATCAAAGGGACGAAGGCGCGTCCGGTGAGGGCGACCTCTGCAACAGCGCCAACGAGCAGGCAGACATGAAGGATGACTATGACGGGGTGGTGGCGTTGCCCGTGCTCGACGCCGCCACGGTCGATGGCCCATCGCGCGTTGCGACGGGCGGTTGTCACTTCGACCAGGCGCACGACGGCCACCGCGGTCACGAGAACGAACAGACTTACGGGGATTGTCACCCAGCCCAGGGACATGTCGGATCGTCTTTCTCACTCCCGGACGGCGGAATCTTCGTTTTAAGCGGTCGCGAGTCGGTTGAGGCGTTCGGCCAGGGCGCGGTATCTGCCGGCACGGTCCGCTGATTCCTCCATGTGCGCGGCGATCTCCTCCTGGGCGTGCTGTCCGACCGGTGTCAGTCCGGTGGTGTCGAGGACGCCGAGCATGCGGACGAAGGGAAGGGCGATGTCCTTGTAGTAGGTCTCCGGTGAGAGGATGCCCGACCTAGCCAGGGAGCTGATCAGCCGGCCGAAGCCGGGTGCGGCGTGGCCGGGGGGACGGAATGTCTTGAGGACTTTGGCCACAGCCTGAAGCGTTCGGTCGGGGTGCATTCGCATACACGCCTGGAGGGTGGTCCGGTAGAAGAGCATGTGCTGGTTCTCGTCGTGGGCGATGCGCTGCATCAGAGCCCCGCACGCCGGTTCGTCGCACAGTCGGCGGATTCCCTGGTAGCTGACGCGGGTGCCGAGTTCCTGGATGGTGACGTAGACCAGAGAGGCGATGAGGTCGCCGCGGTAGTCGATCTCGTAGCCGTGCTGCACATGCGCGGCGCGGGCGTCCTCCAGAAGCACCGGATCGGCACTGCGGGTGACCACGAGGTAGTCGCGGATGGCGGTGCCGTGCCTGGACTCCTCCACGGTCCATCGATTGACCCAGACACCCCAAGGGCCGTCGAGCGACAGCATCTCCCCAATCACCCGGTGGTAACTGGGCAGGTTTTCTTCGGTGAGCAGATTGTAAAGGAGGCCGTCCCGAGCGGCCGCCTTCAGTTTCTGCTGGGAGGGGTCCCACGGCTCCCCTTCGAGGAGACCGTCGTAGTCACGGCCCTGGCTCCACGGGACGTACTGGTGCGGGTACCAGTCGACGGCAGTCCGGAAGTGCGTGTCGAGTGCATCGGCGACCACCGGTTCGAGGTCGATCAGGATGCGTACGTCTGCGGGGATGGCGGGCACGGTCCGTGACGCCTTTCTTGTCATGCGGTCGGCAGGTTTCGGTGGCGGCGGGAGGCCCCTACCAGCGGAGGAGGACCAGTTCGATGGCGAACCCCGGCCCCATGGCGGCGACCAGGCCGGGTGTGTTCGTGGGGGGTGGTGTTTCCATGGCCGCGTGCAGGATGTCCAGTACGGAGACGGACGAGAGGTTGCCCCGCTCGGCCACGGAGCGCCGGGTGAGTTCCAAGGCGCCCGGCTGCAGGTTCAGGGCCTGCTGTACAGCGGTGAAGACCTTCGGTCCGCCACCGTGGATGATCCAGCTCGTGATCTGGTGCGGCGACAGCGCGTGCCGCGCGAGGAGCCCTTGAACGGCCGTGGGCAAGTGCTTCTCCGTGAGCGTCGGGACCTCGGGCGACAGCAGGATCCGGAAGCCGTGGGCGCCGATGTCCCAGCCAAGGACGTCCTCGGTGCCGGGGACCAGCAGGCTGTGAGTGTCCACCAGCTCAGGCCCGGCGGGGCAGCCGTCCCGCTGGGCTCCGACGGCCACGACGGCGGCCGCGCCGTCCCCGAAGAGGCTGCCGGCGACGATGTTCGCCACGGAGCCGTCCTTGAGTTGGTACGCCAGTGTGCACAGTTCCACGGCGAGCAGGACGGCCACTTGGTCGGGATGGGCCAGTAGGTAGTCATGCAGCCGGGCCAGACCTGCGGCGCCTCCGGCACAGCCGCTGCCGAACAGAGGGATACGTTTGACGTCCGGTCGTAGCCCGACCCGGTGGGCGAGCCGAGCCTCCAGGGACGGCACGGCCAGCCCTGTGACGGTGGTGCTGATCACCGCGTCGACCTCCTCCGGCTGGACGCCTGCGGTGCGCAGCGCGCCGATCAGCGCCCGTTCCCCCAGATCCATGGCGGTGTCGAGCCAGACGCGGTTCTGCTCGGTGAAGTCCTCCCGGCGGGCGAGATCGACGAGCTTGTCCAACGGCAGGGACAGCGAGCGGGTCTCCACACCCGAGTTGGCATGGATCTTGCGGAGGACCAGAGCGCCCGTCTCGGACTCCAGCAGCGTCGTGCAGGCCAGGGCGGCCAGGATCTCTTCCTGCCGGTATTGATACGGCGGGAAGACCGTCTGGATCGCCACCACCTGTGGGCCGACGGCCCCCGACTGCCGGGTGCGGTCATGTGTCGTCTGACGCATCGACATCAGCTTCCGCCCTTCTTCACAGGTGCACTGATCAACACCGGAGACCTGACAGGGGCCGGAGCCCACCAATTCGCCGGACCAAGGGCCGCCATGACGGCGGGCACCAGAACTCCCCGTACCAGGACGGCGTCCACGAGCGCGCCGAGCGCGACGCCGGTGCCGATGAATTTGAGTAGGGCGACGTGGGAGGTGGACATGGCCGCGGTCGAAATCGCCACGGCCGCCGCAGCGGACGTCATCAGTCGGCCGGTGCGGGCGACGCCCTCGATGATCGAGGTGCGGTTGTCTCGGCAGCGGTCGTATTCCTCCCGGATACGGCCGAGCAGGAAGACCTCGTAGTCCACCGACAGGGCGAGCGCGATGAACAGGACGAACAGCAGGGTCGAGGCGTCCAGCGTTCCCGTCGCCATGAAGTGGCCGAGTACTGCGCTGCCGTGGCCGTCCTGGAAGAGAACGACGAGCGCGCCGAGGCTCGCCCCGAGGCTGGCGGCGGCCACGAGCAAAGCTTTCAGGGGGGCAACCAGGGTGCGGGTGAAGGCGCTGAGGAGGGCCAGGAGCCCCGCGGCCAGCAGAAACAGGCACCACGGGAGGGCGCCGAGGACGGCGTTCGTCGTGTCGCCGACCTCCGCGGTTCGCCCGCCCACCGCCACGCTTCCCGGGGCGGGGGTTTGCCGTACCTCGCGTACCACGATGTCCGCCTCCGGCGTGCCGGGGGCGGCGGACATGGCCGCCAGCAGCACGACGGCCTCACCGGACGGAGCCACACGCATCACGCGGACACCAGTGATGCCCGGGACACGGGCGAGTCGGTCGCCGTAAGCCGGTGCACCGTCCGTTGCCCGCGGTCCGGTGAGGACCACGGTGAGGAGCCGCTCCGGTGGCGCGGTGAACTCGGCGCGTACACGCTCGGCCGCGGCGGCAGCCGGAGCCGACGAAGGCAGCGTGCGTTCGTCCACAACGCCGAGCTGTGCGTGGGTGAAGGGCAGGGCCAGCAGAGCCAGCAGAAGAACCGCCAGGCCGCCCGCCAGGAGGGGCCGTGCGGTGACCGTGGACGCCATGCGATGCCAGAAGCGACTTACGTCCCCGGTATGGGCACGCCGCCATTGCGCCAGCGGGTCCCACGCCTGGGCCCGGGGGCCGAGCAGCCGCAGACAGGCGGGCAGCACGGTCAGGGCGGCCAGCGCCGCCAGCACGGTGACGATCATGCCGGCCAGGGACAGTGCGCGCAGCATCGGCACCGGCACCAGCAAAGCGCTGGCGAGGCATACGGTGACGGCGGCGGCGGAGAATGCGACCGAACGACCGCTGGAGCGGCGGGCGGCCGCCAGCGCCGTGTGCAGGTCTGCGCCCCGCGAGGTCTCCTCCCGTACGCGGGCCAGCAGGAAGAGGCTGTAGTCGACAGCCAGGCCGAAACCGATCGCCGAGGCGGCGTTCACCGCGACCCGTGAAACGTCGGTCACCTGCGCCAGCAGGCCCAGAAGCGGGATGGTGCAGCCGATGGCCAGCGCAGCCACGACCACGGGCAGCAGCGCGGACACCACGGACCCGTAGACGAAGACCAGGACGACGAAGAGTACCGGCGCGGCCAGCAGTTCGGCCCGGCTCAGATCGCGCTCGATGGTCTCGTCGATCTCCCGGTTGGCCCACACTTCGCCGCTGGGCTCCACCTGCATCCCCGGGACGGCCGAGCGGGCCGCCGCCACCACATCGGGCGCCACCTGTTTACGTTCCTTGTCCGTCCCCTTCAGCCGTACGGCGACCAGCTGGGTCCGTCCGTCCTTGGAGCGCAGCCACGTGTCACCGGTGGTCTGTGCCGACCACACGGTCTTGACGTCGCGCTGCCCAGCCAGCTTCTCCACCACCGCTGTGGTGCCGTCCTGGACGCGGGCCTCGCGTTCATCGCCGTTGCGCTGTGAAACGGCCAGAAGCAGATCGGGCGAGGGCACGCCAAGCCGCTCTGCCTGCCGTCTGGCGCGCGTCGCCTCCGTGTCCGTCGCAACCGCGCCGCCCGTGCTCAGCGCCGAAAAGGCAACCGGGGCCAGCACCCCCGCGCACACCGCCGCCAGCAGGGCACTCACCACCACCCGCCAGGCCCGGCGCCGCACCGCATCCATCCGTGTGCCTCCGTCTTGCATCCGATCCGGACGCTTCGTCTGGCTCCCACTAGGAAGCCGTGAACAGCAGAACGGCGTTCTGGCCACCGAAGCCGAAGGAGCAACTGATCCCCGCGTTGCCGCGCGTGGGGCGGGGACGTCCGGCGACGATGTCCAGCTTGTGGTCCCCGTCCTGGCCATCGAAGTTCGCCACCGGCGGGACGGCCGCATGGCGCAGCGCGAGAACCGTGTACGCCGCCTGGATCGCCCCGGCCGCCCCAAGCGCGTGCCCGATCACGCCCTTGGACGCGGTGACCGGCGGCCCATCGTCACCGAAGACGCGGACGAGGGCTCGTGCCTCGGCCGCGTCGTTCAGCGGGGTGGAGGTACCGTGCGCGTTGACGTGGCCGACGTTCCCCGGCTCGCACCCGGCGTCCGCGAGAGCGGTGTGGATAGCGCGGACCGCGCCGTCGCCCTGCGGGTGCGGGGCGATGGGATGGTGCGCATCGGCGCCGGCACCGTAACCCCGCAGCAGCGCCAGGACGGGAGCCCGGCGGGCCCGAGCCGCGCAGGCGCGTTCGAGGACGAGGATGCCGGCACCCTCGCCCAGGACGAAGCCGTCACGTTGCGCGTCGAACGGCCGGCTGGCCAGGTCCGGTTCAGCCCTGCGCCGGGACAGCGCCCGCATGCGCGTGAAGCACGTGGCCGTCATGCGCGAACGAGCCGACTCGCTCCCGCCCGCCAGCACGATGTCACAGGTACCCGACCGCAGCAGGTCCCGGGCCACTCCGATCGCCGTGGCGCCCGACGCGCAGGCGCTGGCGGTGGTGAAGTTGGGGCCGCGCGCGCCGAGGTCGATGGCGACCTCACCCGCGGCCATGCTCGGAACGCTGCGCGGGAGCGCGAGTGGCGAGACCCGCTCCGGCCGCCCGGCGCCGAGGTGACCGAACTCAGTGACGTACGCACTCAAACTGTTCGATCCCACGCCCAGCACGACACCGACCCGCTCCGCTTCCCAGGTACGACGATCGAGGCCTGCATCCGCGACAGCCCGCCGGGCGGCGACGAGGGCGAACTGGATAAAGCGGTCCACGCGCCGCCCCGACGCCCGGCCGAGCTCCGTCTCGGCGTCGAAGTCTGTCACCCGGCAGGAGAAGTCGACTGGCAGTCCCACCAGGTCGGGATCCGTCGCGGCCAGCGAGCGCCCCCGGCACAAAGCCGCCCAGTTCGCCTCCACCGTATGCCCGGCCGGAGTCACCAGCCCCAGCCCAGTGACCGCGATCTCAGCGCGCATGCTCGAACGCCCGAGCCACCTCGCCCAGGGTCGAAGACGGGCGCAGGTCCAGGGCGTCCTCGGGCAGGACGATCCCGTACTCCTCCTCCGCCGCCACCACCAGTTCCATCATCGACAGCGAGTCCAGGCCGAGACTCTCGAACGTCGTCCTGCCGGAGAGCTCACCGGCTTCCGCCTGCACATTAAGGTGGCCGGTCAGCAGAGCTACCAACTCCTCGGGAAGGGCCGACTCCGCCGCGTCTTCCGCCGTCTGCCTCATGCCTGGGTCTCCTGTTTCCTCGCTGCGAGAGGCCCTGCGGCGCTGCCCGCGTTCATCCGTCTGAAGGCCACGCGCGTGGGAAGCTTGCGTCTCAAGCCACTCCACGTGCTGACCGAGTCAGTCCTGCGCCTGTCGCCCGGCCGCCCCCAGCCCGTTCTCCGACATCACGCCAAGCTCACACAACAACGGCCCTTACGTACTCGCGATGGACATCACGTTTGAAGATGCCGACCGCCGCGACCCGCGCCGCCCGCGCCTCAACCCCGGGATCCCGGCCCCGGGTATCCGAGCCAGTCACGCGCAGCCGCAAGATGCCACTCCAGGAGCCGCTCGACCGACGACTTCTCCCGCAGTACGACTTCCGCCATATTGCCGACCATGCCCGCGCCTCCCCCTGTCCTGCCCGCTGCCTGTTTATCTGTGCGTCACCGTGTAAACACCAGCAAGGGGTGTAGGGAACGGTCTGTCACTCGTTGGTGTTTATACGAAGCCGTCGTCTTTCCGATCTTGAGGGGTGTGCGTCGAACGGGAGCCCCGATTGGGTGATCGTGAGTCGCTTGGCCGCCAGGCCGCCTTCCTCAAGGCCTGCTCCAACCTGCGCGACTGGTACGTCCTGGTCCAAGAAGGTGCCCCCGAGGCCGTTGAGTTGGGGCAGGCGCTCCTGGACTCACCGTTCATCGACGTCGTGCACGCGATGACCCGCCTCAAACCGAGCCTCGCCCCGACCGTCGTCGGCCAGCGACCGTCCCGGCACTCGACAAATGGCGCTCCATGTACGGGTTCTGACAGCCTGCGCGGCCCGAGCGGTCATTTGGCCGTGCGCATCCGCGTCCGGGACGAAGACCGCAGAACTACTGGCCGGCTATTGGCTCAGCAGGTCCTGCCTTGCTGCGGGTGAGGCGTGCTTCTGCCCATGCTGCCTGCCCAGTCCCGTTCCGCCCGTTGAATCCTGCCGACCGACGGGAAGGCCGGCGCGCCAGTCGGCGAACACCGGGTCGTCCATGTAGGAGTCGCGCATCTCCAGATGGCACGCCGAGCGTTCAGCACTCCTCAGCAGAGCGCCAAAGTCCGGCACGTTCTGCGTCATCACGAGCCTTCCTCAAAGCGGGGATCATCCGGACCGGGACACGGACGACGCCCTCGTGGTCCGGAACGCCGACGGGGTGACCCGGCACCCAGTCGGTCTCGCCGACCGTGCGGGGCATCTCCTGGTCGGGCAGCCAGCCCTGGATGACGATCTCCGCCTTCTCGTCCTCCAGCCACACCGTCGGCGAGCCGCCGTTGGGTGTGTCCGGGTCGATGCCCTTGAACCGTAGTGCCACAGTGCCCGCCCGCTCCAAGCCGGTTGCGCAGTTTTGCACGACGCTCCTCCCCAGGTGACGGGTCGTCAAGGGCGCGTGGGAGCACATGATCAGTCCGGGAGTCGAGTGCACCGGAATCTTTGGGGCGTAAAGACGCGACCAGATGTCCGCCAGCATGCCCGGTCGGGTCGCGGCAATAGGTTGCAACGATGACCGAATCCCTGCCGCCCGGCAGCGTTGTGCTCGACGAGGGCAGGCGGAGGCGCGGATCGTGGTACGTCTACCCAAGCCCGCAGGGCCATCACCTGAAGCACAAGGACGGCGACCTCCGGGCGTCGCCGAGTCGTGGCGGGAGCCGCTGGTCGGTCGCACGCTGGAGGTGTGACTCCCCCCTCCCCCGCAGCCCACCGGGTACGGCTTCCGCACATCGAGCCGATGCTCGCCACGACCGGTCCGATGGCGGGCGAGGGCTGGGTCGGCGAGGTCAAGTGGGACGGCGTCCGCAGCCTTGCCTACCTGGAGGGCGAGGGCGCGGTCCGACTCGTCGGACGCTCCGGCACCGACTACACCGCCCGGTTCCCCGAGGTCGCCGCGGCGCTCGCCCACGTGCCCGGGCCGCTGCTGCTCGACGGCGAGATCGTCATCCCGGGCCCGGACGGCGGCCCGTCCTTCGCACTGCTGCAGCGCCGCGTCCACCGCGCCCGCCCCGAAGCGATCCAGGCCGGCGCCACCGCCACCCCCGCCCTGTACGTGGCATTCGACGTGCTGGCGCGCGGCGACCGCACGCTCCTCGATGAGCCCTACTCGGTCCGGCGCGAGGACCTGGCCCAGCTCGGACTCGGCGCTCCGCACATCGCGGCGCCGGGGGCCTGGCCGAGCGTGGAGGAGGCCCTCGCCTGGACGAAGGCGCACTTCCTGGAAGGCGTCATCGCCAAGAAGAGCACGTCGGCCTACCAGCCGGGCGCGCGTTCGAACGACTGGCGAAAGCTCAAGCACCTGCAGATCTCCCGAGTCACCCTCGGCGGCTGGCTGCCCGGCGGCCAGGCCGGCGCCACCGTGCGCTCGCTGCTGATCGGCATCCCTGTCGACGCCGGGCTGCTGTACGTCGGTTCGGTCGGCTCGGGGCTGTCCACGGCCGAGCGGCGCGCGCTGGCCACCGCCCTGCGTCGGATCGAGGTGCCGCGCTCGCCGTTCACCACCGACGCGCTCGGCCTACCGCGCGGCACCGAGGTGCGGTTCGCCCGACCCGTCCTGCAGGCCGACGTCGCCTACCTCGAGGTCACGGCGGCAGGCCACCTCCGACAACCCACCTGGCGCGGCCTGGTGGACCCGGGCCGCACCGACGGCTGACCGGGAAGCCGACCCGGCCCGCTTGCTCAGGCCGCCGCCCGCTCCACGCCACCCTGCCCGGGCACGACCCCGCCGGCCGGCGTGTCCTGGGCAACGCCGTCAACCAGGACCACCACCCGCTCCGCGCCACCGGGAGCCCGGTGGACCTCGACGCGCGGCACCTGCCCGCGCAGTTGCGCCTCCACGGGCCACAGCCGGCCCTCGGCCCGCGCCTGGACGAGCAGTGGGTGGGCCTTCACCGCCGCGGCTGCCCTCGCGTAGGCCTCGCGCAGGCCGTACCAGCGGTTCAGCAGGTCATCCGGCCACATGCACCGCTCGACGACCTTCTCGGGGTCCGGGTAGGCGGCGCGGCGTTCGACCTCGACGGTGCGCACGTACCAGTCCAGGTCGCGCCGGGCCAGCACGCGGGCTTCCTCCAGCGCCACCAGGTCCTCTGGGAAGTCGCTCTTCTCGCCCACGTCAGCCCTCCGCTTCCTTCATGTCCTTCCTGATCGTCACCCGGGCACGCGGGCGCTGTGCCGGCGGCTCCCCGTGCCGTCCTCCGCCCGGCCGCCGCCCGCCCACCGAACAGCTCACCAGTCATCGACCTCGCCGAACCCACCGCCCGGGTCCCGGCCCGCGGTGCCCGCCTCCAGGGCCAGGGTCTCCTCCCGGACCAGCTCGGTGACCCAGTCGGCCACGTTCACCGGGAACTGGACGGTGCGCTGCTCGACGTCGTGCGGGGTACCGATGGTGACCCAGACCGCGCCCGCCGCGCCGGGTCCGCCGGCCCGGTCGGCGAACTCCCGCAGGGCGTCCGCGAGGTCGTCGGCGGCACCAGCGCTGTCGGTACTCACCAGCCGGCCGGGCCGGATCCATCGGCCGGCGAAAGGGTTCGTGCTGAATCGCTCTCACGGCGCCCCGACGGCTGCGGGGTCGACGACGGGCCGCCCCGTCGGTTGTCTCGGCCTCACCGTCGCGACCCGTTGCCGGTTTCCCGTGCCGAACTCTCGGGAAACCGGCCCCGCGCTGACGCGGACCTGCCGTAGCCTCACGTCCACCAGTACTGGCCACTCCCTGGGGGGAACGTGAACTCGCTCACGGCAAAGGCTCGTTTGTTACTCTCGCTGGCGCTCGCCGGGGCGCTGCTGGCCACCAGCGCCGCAACCGCGAACGCCGCCCCGGGCACCGCTTGCGCCGTCGATCCCGTTCCGGGCGGCGAGGCCACCATCACGCTGCCGGCCAGCCCCTGGGGCCACCCGCTCGTCAGCGCGGACGGCACCACCGCCTACCTCGGGGTCGGACAGGGCGACTCCGGCAACAGCCTGGAAGTGATCGACACCCAGGCCGGACAGATCACCGCCGGGGTGCAGGTCGGCAGCGACATGTGGAGCGGCCCGAAGGCGTTCAGCGCCGACGGCAAGCTGATCTACCTGGTCACCGCAGGCACCCTGAACGTCTTCGACACCACCACGAACACCGTCCGTGCCCGCATCCCGTACCCGGACCAGCCCCGCCCCGCCGGCTACCGGCCGGGCGGGACCGTGGGCCTGGCCATCAGCCCGGACGGCTCGACGCTCTACCTGGACCAGGACCAGCCCTTCGCCGACTTCCAGCCGCCCGTCGGCCAGGGCCGCATCCTCACCTTCTCCGTCGCGCAGAACGCCTTCACCGACATCACGCCCCTGCCGGCCGGGGTGGTGCAGTCGATCCTGCTCCGGCCGAACGGCAAGGACGCGTACATCACGACCCCGCAGGGCGTGCTCCACCTCGACGTCTCGGGCGCCCACCCCGCGGTGGTGCGCACCGTCACGTCGGCGGGCTTCAACGGCACCGTGAGCCTGAGCCCGGACGGCACCCGGCTGTACGCGCTGGCCGCCGGCAACCACGAGCTCGTGCTCGACCTCACCACCGACACCCAGCTCGCGGACATCGACCTGAAGACCCCGTTCGCCGTCGAAGACACGGCCATGGACCCGGACGGCACCCGCCTGTACGTCTCGGTGGACACCCAGAACCCCGGACCGACGATCTACGCCTACGACACGGCGACCAACACGCCCGTCCCCGACGAGACCGTCTCCCCCTCCGACCTGGAGCACGCGCTGGGGGTGACAGTGGGCCCGGACGGCCAAACGCTCTACGTCGCCGGCTACAACTCCTCCGACAACGCGGGCTCCTACCTGCAGATCATCAACATCTGACCGCCCGACGCAACGTGTGGCGGGCCCGGGCTGCGGGCCCGCCACACACGTTCCGCCGCCTGCCGCAGCCCGCCTGGAGCAATCAAAGGCTGCATGTCCCCTTCGACCGGGGATCCGCAGAGGACCGGCTCTGGCCCGTAGTCGATGCCAGTGGTGAGTGGCGGTGACTATGGGAGAGGGATGCGGTGGCA
This sequence comes from Kitasatospora azatica KCTC 9699, assembly GCF_000744785.1. Classification (NCBI taxonomy): domain Bacteria; kingdom Bacillati; phylum Actinomycetota; class Actinomycetes; order Kitasatosporales; family Streptomycetaceae; genus Kitasatospora; species Kitasatospora azatica. The sequence continues at coordinate 30,706 of NZ_JQMO01000001.1, forward strand.
GAGGAAGCCGACGCCCGCCGCGCGCCGGCTCCGCCACCACACCCGGGACTCTCACCGCCCACTCGCCACCCTCGACATCACGTGATCAAAACCGGACAGATCGCTCGAACGACGCCGCCCCTGGGTGATGGCCGTCATCGCCATGACCGTCCTGCTCTGGCGCCGGACCACCGCCAACGCACCCGCGGACAAAGGCCGCCCGGACCGACCTTCGCGCCGCCGTCCCCCAGCAGCCGCACCGGGTACCGCCTCGACCTGGACACCGTCGAGGCACGCCCATCCGTCCTCGGCGGAGCCCTGATCGACGTCACCATCACCGACCCCGGTGACGACCGCCCCACCATGGCCGCTCGCGCAGTCTGGGAGATCTGGTCCGACGGTGTTCCCACGCGGCCCAACCAGTGGGCACAGTTCGACGCCGAGGGCCGGTCCGAGTGGCTGGACCTCACCCGCGTCGGCCCGTACGGGCTGCAGGGCCTCTCCGGCGGGACGTACCACCTGGACGGACAGCACGTCACCGACAGGAGCGGCTTGCTCCTGGCGCTCGGCGAAGCCTGCTCGGCCATGGCGCCAACTACGGCAGAGACCTGGACTCGGTGCAGGACTACCTAGGCGGCGGGCCCTCCGTCGTCCCCCCGTTCACCCTCGTCTGGCACCACGCTGCCATCGCCCGCCACGCCCTCGCCGGACACGTCCTGGCCCACCTCGGTGGCCTGTCCTACTTCGAGGAGACCGTGAACCTCCTGCGCGAGTACGGCGTCACCGTCGTGCTCCAGTGAGGGAGGCGACGGACAAGCGGAACCATGTCGTCGATGTCGACCTGGCTGGACGCGGTGAGGGTCTTGCCGTCGTTCGTAGCCGCCGATTCGCCCCGGACCAGCGCACGTCACCCGGGCGAGAGCGAGCCCCAACTGTAGGTGGACGCCCCGGAGGCGCCCCGTACTGCCCGCCTCGGGCCTATCGCACGGGCGGTTCGTACCGCCGCTGCTCGTCAACACCAGTTGACACGGGGACTGCTGTCTCAGGCGGGTCCGCGCGACCCTCTGCTCGTGCACGCTTTACTGGCGTGAGCGTGCCGGACGCCACGCCGTCACGGCACTCGGTTCACGGGGTGGCCAAGGTTTCTGACATCCTGTGGCCGTCCGAAGTACCAGAACCTTTGGGAAGCAAACGGAGCTTTCATGGCACACGTGCATGTTCTGCTGAACCAGAAAGGCGGCGTCGGCAAGTCGACGCTGACCGTCAACCTCGCTGCGGTGACCGCCGAGGTGATAGGGCGTAAGGCAGGGGAGAAACCACCGGTCCTCGCGGTGTCCGTCGACCCGCAGGGATCGACGGCGTGGTGGTCGAACCGGGTCGGCGACGAGCTCCCGTTCCTGTTCACCCAGGCTCACAACGACCTCGGCTCGCTGCGCAAGCTGCGAGGCATCCAGTCGGTCAAGCACATCTTCGTCGACACTCCCGGCTGGCTGGACCTGTCCGACGACGACACCACCGCCGACCCGCTGGGTGACGGCAAGGCCGCTGACATCCTGCGGGCTGTGCTCGACAACGCCGACAGCGTGATCCTGCCGATCGAGCCGGAGGCGCTCAGCTTCAAGCCGACCGTACGGACGGTGAAGCAGATCATCGAGCCGCGAGGCCTGCCGTACACCGTCGTCATCAACAACTGGGACCCGCGCGACGGCGAGGTCGATCTGAAGCAGACCCAGGAGTTCGTGGAGAAGAACGGGTTCCCGCTCGCCAAGACGGTGGTGCGGCACTACAAGATCCATGCCCGTGCCGCCGCGGAGGGACTGGTTGTCACGCAGTACAAGCCGAACCGGGCCGCGTTCGAGGCCCGCGAGGACTTCTTCCGCCTGGCGCTCGAGCTGAACCTGAGCGGGGGCAACCGATGAGCCGCCGAGTGAACCTCGCCGACATGCTCGACGGCGAGCCGCTGGACGAACCCACCCAGGCCACGCCGCGCCCTCCAGTCATCAGTGTGTCCCTGATCGCGCCCAACCCGGACAACCCGCGTGGCGCCGTCGATCTGGACGACGACGATTTCCACGAGCTCGTCCTCAGCGTGCAGGAGGTGGGCATCATCAGCCCCCTCACCGTGTGCACGACCGAAGCCTTCCTTCGGCACAACCCCGCCCACGCCGCCGCCCTCCGCGCCAGCACCTACGTCGTCGTCGCCGGGCACCGCCGCCTGGCGGCCGCACAGGAGGCGTGGCTGAAGGAAGTGCCGGCCTATGTGAACGATTCCGCCGCGGAAGACCCGCTGGTGTGGGCTGTGGCGGAGAACCTCCTGCGAGTGGGGCTGAATCCCATTCAGGAGGCCCAGGCGCTGCGGGTGCTCACCGATCCGCCCCCCGCCGGACGGGGTATGGCTCAGACCAAGGCCGCTCGTGGAATCGGCAAGACCCAGGGCTTCGTCTCGCAGCGCATCGCCCTTCTGAACCTCGACCCGGCTCTTCAGGCGAAGATCGCCTCCGGCGAGCTCGGGCTCAAGGCCGCACGGTCCTACGTCTCACTCCCCCGTGAGCAGCAGATGGCCGCCTATGAGGCGCAGGCCTCCGGCTATTACCCGGTAATGGATTCAGCGCGGGCACAGCCCTCCGAGAAGGTCGTGGCAGCCGAACCTGTGGCCGCCGCTTCGGTGCAGCCTGACCCCGAGACCTATTACCCGGTAATGGAGAGCGAGCCTTCGCCGGTACCAGATGCCCCCGCGCCGGCGCCCACGCAGGCCGCGGCTCAGCGCGCAGCGGGCGCGACCAAGGTCGCTGACGCCGCGGGTGTACCGGAGCCCCGGACAGCTCAGGGCACCAATGCGGTACGGGATGTCGACTGGCACGACGTCCCGGCGTTCGCCGACGCCATCCGCCGCGTCCTGACCCAGGATCAGATAGGAGAACTCGCCGAAGCGCTCATCAACAACCTCGGCGGCTGACCTATTACCGGGTAATACCGGTCCCTGAGGCTCCAGGCTGAGCAGCAGCCCAGACACCTCCCGAGCACCCTACGAAGAGAGCCCCGTACACCTAGGTGTACGGGGCTCTCTTCGTAGGGTGCTCGGCTCAGCGGCGGCGCAGCAGACGCCGACCGGCGTGACGGGCTTCGGTGAGGAAGCAGCCGCCGCCAAGACGCGGGGCGGGCGGTGGCCGATCACGGCCTCGGTGCTGCCCGTGTACCAGCAGACGCTGGGTACATGGGCCTTCGTCGTAGGAAGCCTGGCGGTGCGGCAGGTGCAGCACGCCCAACGCTGAGCGGGCGTACAAGCCGCTTGCCCCGGCCGCCGTGAAAGCTGCCGCCGACATCGACTCGGCCGCTCTCAGCGGGTATCTGGACAGCCTCGAAGCGGAGATCGGCCGCGTGCAGACCCGCATCACTGAGGCACGCAAGCTGATCCCGGTCGACGCCGAGGTGGTCGAGTAGCCAGCCTCGGGTCGAGGTAAGAAATTCTGACCTCGCCCGAAAACACAGAAGGGCCCGGCCCTTCTGGCTTCGAAACCAGAGGGGCCGGGCCCTTCGCTGTGCGGGTCAGGCCGGAACGCGGCCGTCAGCACGGTCCAGACCGATGGCTCGGGTGACGATGGGGAGAGTGCCGGTCCAGTCGCCGTCGAAGTGCACGGCCTTGTCGCAGATGTAGCAGGCCGCGCCGAGCTTGAGGTTGGTGACCAGGATTTCGCCCCGCTCGGTCCAGTAGGCCCGGTCGGGGTCGTCGTTGACCCGGGTCGCCAGGCCACTGTGCCGGGTGACCCATCGGGCGACGGCTTCGTGGAATCGGCGGTGTCGGGCGGTGTAGACGAAGACGGCGCGGTGGGCGGCGAGCAGGCGCAGGGCCTCGATGGCGCCGGGGATCGGCTCGCCGTACACCTGGCCGTCCATCCACCCCCGGTCGACCAGCATGAGGGTCTCGTCGAAGTCCACGCCGACGGCTTGGCTGCTCGGGCTGTCGGGGCTGGGGGCGATGACGCGGCGCACGTGGTCCTCCGTCAGGTCAGCGGGCTACAGGCAGGTGAGCTGGTTCGGGTCCGGCTGCTCGGGGGTGTCGTCTTGGGTGCGCGCCTCCGCGCACGAGGGTGCCATCCGGCATCGCCACCTGGCCGCGCAGACCGAACAGGCCTGGTGCCTGACCCTGCTGACCAACGCCGTGGTGACCTGGACGACCGAGTACTACGGGCTGGCCATCGCGCAGATGCGGGCCGAGGGCCGGGCCGTCGACGACGAACTGCTCGCCCACATCTCCCCGGCCCACAGCGAGAACGTGAACTTCTTCGGCACGATCAACGTCGAGGTCGACACCGAGCTCGCCAAGCTCGACCCGGCCGGCTACCGGCCGCTGCGGCCCCGACGCCGCGAGCGGCCCTAACGCCACGGGCTCGCCTGTGTCCGGTCTCTGTATGCAAGGGCGGTGCAGAGCAGGGGTGTTGCTGCGATCGTGGTGGTGGACACGGACAGTCGGCGGGGTGGGGGCGGTATGGGACGGAACCTCAGGTGGGCGGTGGCGGGGATCGTAACGCTCCTGGCTTTCGCCGTGCCGGTGTGGCTGTGCGGGGCGGTGGTGCTGCCGTCACTGCTGAAGGACCCCGCGATCCGCTGGCCACTGGCCTCCACACTGGGCGCGGCGCTGGCCGCGCTGGCGGCCGTGTGGGGTCAGGGCTTCGCCACCAGCGGCCAGGGGACGACCGGGCAGACGCCGTCCGCCCCCTCGGTGCAGGCCACGCCAGCGCGCGCCGTGGCCATCGGCGGGAACAACCAGGGCGCCATCTCCACCGGCGACGCTCTTGTGCCCGCCCAGCCCACCCCCGCCGGGCCCGCCACCGCACAACCCCCCGCCCCGCCGGCCTCACCGCCGCAGACGGCGTCCGCGTCCGGGGAGCGTTCGATCACCATCGGCGGGGACAACTCCGGCTCGCTCTCCACCGGTGACCAGCCCGGCAGCGCGCACCCGTGAGGTGGCCGTTTCGCCGCGGCAGCGAACAGCCGCCTTTACCCACCGCCGGACCTGGTACGCGGGTGGAGGCGGGGGGCGAGCGGGCCGCTGTGATCGGCGGGGACAACTACGCCCCCGTGCTGACCGGGGACAACTCCCGGGCGGTGTCCCTGCCGCCCGAGGCGCTGCGGCCGCCCGCCGAGGTGGCGGCCCCGGCCGGGCTGGACACCCTGGCGGTGCGCCCGGGCCTGTTCGTCGGCCGCACCCGCGAGCTGGAGCGCCTGGACATCCTGGACGAGACCGAAGCCCTGGACCTGCTCACCCGCATCGCCACCACCACCGGCCCCCGAGACCTGGACGGCGCCGCCGAACTGTGCGCCCGGCTCGGCCACCTGCCCCTGGCCGTCGAACAGGCCGGCGCCTACCTGGCGCAGAGCCCCCTCACCACGCCTCGCGCCTACCTCGACCTGCTCGACCAGTACCCGGCGGCGATGTACCGCGCCGGCGCCGTCGCCACCATGCCCGAGCGCACCATCGCCCAGATCTGGCGCATCACCCTGGACCGCATCCCCGACCGCGAGCCCCTGGCGGCGGACGTGCTGCGACTCCTGGCCTGGTACGCGCCCGACCAGATCCCCGCCACCCTCCTGGACGGCCTGGCCGACCCGCCCGCGCTGCAGGCCGCGCTCGGCCTCCTGACGGCCTACAGCGTGACCGCCGCTGACCCCGCCACCGCAACCCTGGCCGTCCACCGGCTCGTCCAGGCCCTCGCCCGCACCCCCGACCCCCACGACCCCTATCGCGCCCCCCAACTCATCGACCAGGCCCGCGACCAGGCCACCACCCACCTGCACACCGCTGTACCAGACAACCTGGGACGACCCCGAAACCTGGCCCGCCTGGCGCGCACTGCTGCCCCACATCGACGCTCTCACCGACCACGCACCCCCCGACACCGATAGCGCCACCACCGCGGACCTGCTCAACCACACCGGGCTCTTTCTCAACGACCAGGGCCAACTCGCCCGCGCGACCAGCCGCTGTACGAGCAGACCCTGACCGATACCGAGCGGGTGCTGGGCGCCGACCACCCGCTGACTGGCAAAGTCCGCAACAACCTTGCCTCCGCCCTCGCCGACCCGGAGGGCGAGTCCGGACGGTTCTGATCACCAGTCTCACAAGCATGGATCTGACACCGAGGCGTGACCGTCATCCGGCGATCACGTCGCCGCAGGTCTGCCTGTGTCAAAACCTGGTGTCACAACGGTGTGTCAGAAGCCCCGCCACAGCTCTAGATTCTGGGACAGTGGTGTGCATGGATCTTGCGTACTGCCGTGTCAGCACCACCGCCCAGGACCTCACCCGGCAGATCGACGCCATGCGCGCCGCTGGCATCGACGAGGACCACATCTACGTCGACAAGCGCACCGGCGCGAACATGGATCGCGACGGTCTGACCGCCCTGCTCGGCTTTGCCCGGCCCGGTGACCGGATCAACGTGCTCACCCTGGACCGTCTGGGCCGCAACATGCGCGAGACCCTCAACCTCGTCCATGACCTCACCGAGCACGACATTTTCCTGCGCACCCTCGGCGACAAGCTCGCCGTGGACACCAGCGACCCCGGCCCTGGCACCGATATGGCCATCGCCCTACTGGCGATGTTCGCGCAGATGGAACGGATCTACATGCTGGAGCGCGCCGCCGGTGCCCGCGCCGCCAAGGAAGCCCGCGGCCTGCCCACCGGACGCCCCGCCAAGCTGAACGCCACCACGCGCGCCGGAGCCGCCCAGCGGATCAAGGGCGGCGCGATCCCCGAACAGGTCGCCGCCGACCTCGGGGTGAGCCGCTCCACGCTGTACCGAGAGCTGCGCAAGCACCGCGAGGGCGCCACCGCTGATCACGTCGGGCGGGAAGGCTGACCAGCGGGCCAAGCCGCATTCCTGCTGGTCAGCGATATCCGTTGTTTTCGCGGCCATCGCTACCGGGACCCCATCTGCAGCGCCGGCTCGCGGCGCTGCAGTGCGGTTCCCCCTCCAGGCTCAAGCTCCTGGCGACATTCGCTGGCGGTCGAGAGCTGGAGGCGGCGCTCCATCGACTGCTTGCGCCCCGCCGTCTGGAGGGGGAATGGTTCGACCTCTCTGACGATGACCCCGTTGAGCTGGTATCCGGTCTCGTAAGACAGATCAACACCGGGACGCTGCCGCAGCAGGCGGTCGCGCTCGTTTCCCGCCCGTTCAAACTCGCGATCTGCGGGTGTGGGCATCGGGCTCAGAACCACGGCTACCGCAGCATCACAGTCGGCGGCAGCTTGATGACCTGCGGCACCGATGTCGCCTACTCCGCCGACAACGCGGATTGGCCCTGCCGGTGTGTCGGCTACGACGGCCCCGGAGGCGAAACAGCGGTACCCCAGCGGACGACGACCGATCTACCGCCCTCTCGCTACTCCGTCGCAGAGCGCCTCGCCGACGGCAGCTGGGGACCAGACCGCCCCTCTACCAAGACCCTGCGGGGCCCTGATGAGTTCGGTAGCGGCGGTTCTGCCGCTCAGTCAGCCTGTCCCGGTGTCAGTTCGACACGGAGGGTGGGGACGTGCGTGCGCGGTGCTGTGGGGGAGTAGTCTGGTGGCGCACTTGATCGGCACAAAAAAATTCGCCGCCCGGACCGGCAAGTCCGAGCGGCGTCGAATTTGGGAGCCGCGCCCCCGGCAAGGGGCCAGCTCCCGCGGTCCAGAAAAGGTGGACATGATGCAGCGTACCCGTACGCGCTCCGAAGCACACAAGCGGCACCCCGCCGTGGACGCGATCCGTTGTCGGTCGCTCCGGCGGGGTGCCGTCGTCGTGTGCGCGGCCGTACCTCTCCCCGCGAGGGGGTTGCTGAGGTGACGTAGCCGACCGCGGGCGGCTCCTGACCGGTTCCACCCGGCCTACACCGCCCTGGCCGCTCCCTGGTCTTGGTGTTCCACCACCAGACCTCCGCGGCCTCACTTCACTGCTCTTCGAGTTCCACCTCGTCGAGCGAAGGCCCGATCTCCGGCGCCAACCGGTTGATCAGGCAATTTCCAGGTTCTCCCCAGAACCAAAAAGCACCGAGGGCGCCTTTTGCGTGCCCACCTGTCTCCAGGAGGCTTTGTCATTTTGCAGCAGCCCTGCCGGGGCTGCCAGACCTGCCGTGCTCGTGGTGTCGCCTCCGACTCCGCACTGCCGGCCGTTCTTGGCACTCCTGCCGCCTGTTCCGTACGTCCGGATTCCGTGTGCTGCCTGGCCAGTCACGCCCTCGCCAACCGCGGTTGCCGCCCTGTCGCGTCGACGCGCCGTCAGCATGGCGTGACGCAAATCACTCGTTCGGGTGCGGCTGCAGTTGCATGCCAGCGCACGTTCTCGGACGCGGTGATGCGTATGCGGTCCGCTCCGAGGGCGCACCGCGCGCTGGTCCGGCGGTCCGTCTTCGTCTTCTCGGCTGGCTCCTCGCTCCGCAGTGCTTCTGACCGCCGGTACCGGAGCGGGCGATGAACGCGGCCGAGGCGCTGCTGGAGCGGCACGGGGGACACCCGGCTTCGGCTGTCCTGGTCGTTCCCGGCCAGCGGGTGGGGATGGCCGGCGGCGACGTCGTGGTGAAGAGGGCTGGGTGGGTGCCGCTGGAGCACCAGATGGTGTCGGGGACGGCCGGGCGGATCGCGCTGGACGGGTACTCGTGGATGCAGGCGGTCCACTGGGTACACGGTGCCGGCCTCTACGCGCCGACGCACGGCCCGAAGTTCGGCGAGACGACGCTCAAGCTCGCCGAGGTCCTCTCCCAGCTGACACCGTGTCGCCCGAGCATCGCGCACCTGATGCGTGTGCTGAAGGCAAGCAAGCGGACCGTGCAGTACCACCGGGACATCCTCCAGGCGACCGGCCTGCTGGCCTGGCGCTCGGTCGGTACCCGGCTGCCGATGACGCCCGGTCAGCAGCGGGTCACCTGCCTAGCGTCCGAGTACGAGCGCCTCATCCCGGCCAGCTACGACCAGGCGCTGGGCATCCGCACTGCGGGCGAGGGCATCGGGCGGCGGATGACCGGCATCTCGGAGGAGGGCCGGGGCCTGATCGCGGAGCTCGGGAAGCTCGCGGTGAAGAAGCTGCGGCGCACCCGTCGTCACACGGGCACCGGACGGACCGTCAGCACCTCGCGTTGCACCCCAATGGAGGGTGGTACCACTGACTGCGTGAGCTCCTCCCTCGTGGGTGGTGGAAAAACTACGGGCGGGGCCCGTGTCGAGAAGTCAGCCACCAGGAAGAAGCGGGCCTCGCGGCCGACTAGGCAGCGGCGGCGCACGGTGCTCGGGCAGGTCGTCACGGCGGCGATGATGGTGGCCGGCGACCAGCTGGCCCGGGTCGCGTACCGGCGGGTTCCGTGGGTGCGGCAGGCTTCGCACGACCAGCTGCGGTGGGTCCTCAACGACCTCGCCGAGCGAGGCTGGAGCCAGGACCAGGTCATGGCCTGGCTGGGCGAGATCGCAGGTCAGTACGGGTGCGCCGGGGTGCTGTGGCGCCCGGAGCGGCCGCACTCGCTGATCGCGCACGCCCTGCGCGGGGACGTCGAGCAGGAGCAGCACGACCAGGCGGTGGCCGAGCGGGCCGCCGTCCGGGTCGAGGACACCTCCGTGGTCGCCGTCCAGGAACTGGCCGGCGAGCTGGAGTTCATGGCCGACCTGTTCGGCACGGGCGTCACCACCGCGCCCGCGACCAGGCAGGACCTGCTCGAAGCTGCTTACCTGCCCGCGGCCGCGCACGCCCAGATGGAAGCCGCCGGCGACCAAGCCTTCGAGCGCTTCGGCGCCGACCTGGTCGCCCGGTACGCCCACCTTGCCGCCAGCCCCAACGTCCAGCTCGGAGTGACCCGATGACCGACGGCTCCCGATTCGCCCAGGAGCCCGGCGGCGCCGACCTGGCCCGCACCGCGCTGCGCACCGCCCGCCGCACCGCTCGCCTCAACGGCAACGTGCCGTTGAGGAAGACCGCGCCGACCCGCCAGCAGATTGCCCGCGCCGGCCGGGACGCCCGCGAGCCTTCCACCCTGGCCGCCGTCGTGCCCGCCATGGCCGCAGCCCAGGGCTGGGCCCTCGGCACCGCCCAGGGCAGCATGCGCAACAACTGGGCCCAACTCGTCGGCGCCGAGGAAGCGCTCCACTGGTTCCCGGCCGGCTTCACCGCCGACACCCGAACCCTGCGCATCACCTGCGACTCCCCGGCCTGGGCCACCAAGCTGCGCCTGGAGCAGCGCCAGCTCCTCGCCAAGCTCAACGGCGCCCGACCCGACACCGTCCGCGCCATCGAGATCCGCGTCGGCGCCGCCACCGCCAGCCCGACGCCCGACACCGAACCGGATACTCGACCCGGCCGCCCGCGCGAGGACCAGGCCCCCGCCCCGGCGACGCGCCCGCTCGCCGACAGCGCCGCCTACCAGCAGCTGCGCCGGCAGATGCACGAGCAGGCCCGGATCAGGGAGGCCATGCTTGAGGAGGCCGCCGAGAAGGAGGAGATCATCCGCCGCAACTCCACCCTGCGCGAGCCCGAGGGAGCCCACCGGTCGGCGGTGGAGGACGAGCTGGCCGCCGCCGAGGTGGCCCACGCCCGCCGCAACCGCGACAGCCACCGCGCCGCCCTGGCCGTTGCCCGCGGCTACGCCGTCCCGCTGCGCGCCGCCCGCTCTCAGCAGTCGGCCGTTCTGACCGGTGCCGCATGACCCAGACCGTCCCACCACCCGCCCGCCGACCGCTACCGTCGAATCTGCGGCCCGCTACCGAGGCGGCCGCCACCACCGAGGAGGACCAGGTGACCACCCAGCCCGACCACTAGGACGCGGCCGTTCCCCGGCCGGCCACCCTGCACGAGCCGGCCTCCCGACATGACCGCGACCACAGAGCGGTCTCCGCAAGACCGTGATCGTCGGACTCACCCTGACGTGCCGGGCGGACGGCGTACCGCATTCACTCGGGCGTGGGCATGTCGCTCTCAAAGCCCCACTGGTGTCCCGCCTGACCGGTCCGCTCAGCGGGCGGTCAGCGAGTAGGCCGGCAGCGGCGTGTTGCCGCGGTCCTTCGCCAGGGACCGAAGCACATCCGCCTGGCTTAGTACCAGGTCCCGTACCGCCTGCGGCAGCTCAGCCATCCGGTCGACGTTGTCGAGCAGTGACGTGCAGGCGTCCACCTCCCAGTCGCCGTCCTGTAGGTCGGTTGTGTCCACGGCCTGCCCCGGGACGGGGGCCCAGCCTGTCGCTGGGAGAACCCGGAGCAGGCTTTCGTGGGAGAACGGCGTGCGCACATTGCCTTCGCCTCGCGACCCGCTCGCCTCGATCTGCCCCTGGATCAGGATGGCCAGCAGGTGGGGCAGTTGGTCGGCCGAGCGGGGTGCGAGGTCCCACTCGGCAAAACACAGGTTCCGTGACCAGCGGCGGACCCGGGCGAGGGTCTCCCACAGCTGATCCAGGGAGGCGAAGTACCAGGAGCAGTGTGCCAGGACTGTGTAGTCGAACCCGCTGTCGGGGAAGGTGACCGCCTCGTCGAGGATGTCCAGGCCGAAGCGGAAGTCGATGCGGGAGCCCAGCGGCGTCGCCCTGAGGTGCTCCGCCGACTGCCCCAGCGTGACCGGAGCGCCGTACGACGGATCCGCGATGTCGACGGCGACCACCCGGCCCTGCGGGCCGACGGCCTCGGCGAGGACCGCCGTCATGTCGCCCTGTCCGCAGCCGACCTCCAGGACCGACGCTCCGGCCGGGATGCCCCAGCTGGAGACAAGTGCGGCCCGGTAGCGGGTCTGGGCCAGCTGAATGTCGGCGCTCACGTCGGCGGCGGCCATGGCGGCCGCGATCGAGGGCGCCTTCGCCATCAGATCGGTCTTGTTCACAGAATCCTTCGTCGTGCGCTTCGGGAGCCGCACGTGCCGAGACCACTGTTGCGCAGGTCGAGGTCGGCGCGGCTCGTTGATCCCCAAGGACTACCAGACATGGCTGAGCATCCAGCCGTGGCTACCGTTCGAAATGGTGGAGCCGGACCAGAGCAACTGAGATTTCTGCCAATTTGGCGTCTCAGCCGATCTGGTCGCACCAGGTCACAGCTCCGCCCAAAGACCAGATCATCCGACACGGGACAACTGGAGCCAGATCAACTTGCTCCTCAGCGGAGCCAGTTCAAGCTGCTGCGGTGGCCCCGGTCTGGGACGACGACACGGTGGAACCGGTCCTGGGTGTGTCCGTGCCGGTCGACGACGAGACACTGGTGCGCCGCCGGTTCGTGCACCGGGTGGGGTTCGACAGCGTCGGCACCACCCGGCACGTGCGGATCGGCACCCAGGCCTTCGCGCAGGAGACCGAGTGGTTCGACCTCGGCGAGTGCTCGATGACACCGGACGGGCTGCGCACGCCGGCTGTCGAGCGCATCGTCCGCACCCACCGCACCGGTGCCCCCCAGAGCACCTGGAAGCCGCCGGCACCGGAATAAGGCCGGCGAACGGTGCCGCATCCCGCTCGCCGCCGCCTGGAAGCCGCCATGGAGTCCGGCGCCCGGATCGCCGTCGAGGCCGCGTACCGCGACCTTGAAGCCACAGGCCCCGACTGGGGTCCCGCACCGAGGAGCGGATCGCCCCGGCCGGCATCGTGCTGGCGATCATCTTCTTCCTGTTCTGTGATCGGCCTGCTCTTCCTGCTGATGAAGGAGAAGAAGACCACCGGCCACGTCCAGGTCACGGTCTCCGGCGGCGGGCGGTACCACACCACCTCGATCCCGGTCAGCTCGCCGGAGCAGGTAATCGACCTGATGAACCGGGTGAACTACGCCCGCAGTCTCTGCATCTGACTTTTCGTCGGACCGCCTCCGGGTAGCCCGCCCCTTCCCCGTCCCGGACCAGGAGCGGGCCGCCGGAACCGCTCAGAGCCAGCCCTTCTGCGCGGCCCTGATGCCGGCCTCGAAGCGGCTGGCGGAGCCGAGGCGCTCCATGATCGAGGACATGTACCGGCTGACGGTCCGTGAGGAGATGCCGAGCCGCTGGCCCGCCGCGTCGTCGGTCAGACCGGTGCCGAGCAGCCGCAGCAGCTCGCGCTCGGTGCCGGTCAGACCGGTCTCCGGGTCCTCGGGACGGGTGGCGCCGAGCGGCACAGCGGCGCTCCACGCCTGCTCGAACAGGTCGAGTAGCGCGGTGACGATGCCGCGTTCGGTGACGTGGAGGGCGCCTTGGCGGGTGTCGGCGGGGTCGATCGGGACCAGCGCCTGGGTACGGTCGACGATGACCAGCCGCTGCGGGGTGACCGGGGCGGTGCGGACTTCGCTGCCGAGGCTGATCAGCCAGTGCGCGTAGACGGTGGTGTGCGGGTCGTTGCGGGTCACGTCCTGGTACAGGGACTTGATGACGACGCCCCGGGCGATCGCCGCCGCGTTGGCGGGGCGTCCTGCGGCCAGGTCCTCGGGGCGCTGGGCCGCGCCGGGGTGGACACCGAGGACCTCGCTGCGGGCGGCGTGGCCCATCTGTTCGAGCCGCCCCTGGATGGCGTCCATGCCGAGCAGGCGCTCGCCGTGGGTCGAGCGCTGCTGGGCGCGGTCGGCGACCATCCGGCTGACGGCCGCGCGGGACGCGGCGAGCTGAGCCTGCCGGGCGGCGAGCTCGGCCTCCTGGCGGGTGAGCATGTCCGCGAGGCCGATGTCCGGGCTGACCGCGCGCAGTTGTCCGCGGTGCTCACTGGACGCCCGGACGAGCATCAGCTCGGCCAGCTCGTCCAGGCAGTCGTGCACCTGGACCGGGGTCAGGCCGCAGGCGGCGGCGAGTTGGTCGACGCCGAGGCTGGGGTGGTCGAGCATGGACTGGTAGACGGCTGCCGCGGTGGCGGTCAGCCCGAGTGTTTCCAGCACGAAATCCGTCCCCCGCATCGACGACGGCGGGCACCCCCCAGGCCACCCGCGCCAACTCCACGCCGGAGCCTACGGTCACGCCGACCGCGGCCGTGTGCACGCCGTGCGGCGTTCCTTGACGGTGCGTGCGAAGGCCCCCGCCCGGGCCGGAGCACACTGCTAGCACGATCTCGAGCCGTCCGGCAGACTGCACGTCATCCCGGACGCTGCACCGTCCGGGGCGGCGGGGCGGGAACGACGGGGGGTCCGACGATGTGGCACAGCGCGAGTGCGGCCGAACTGCCTGCGTCGGACAGGTTCGACTGGTTCGTGGAGACGGTGTCCAACACCCTGATGCCCTCGGCGTTCAACCCGCAGGACGCGGGCGGCTTCTACGCGGAGGGTGCCCTGCTGGACCTCGGGCCGGCCCAGATGTCGAGGTTCTCCTACTCCCCGCTGCGTTCCCGGCGGACCCCGGCGCTGATCCGCCGCGGGGATCCGGAGCAGTACCAGCTGGGGCTGGTGACCAGGGGCTCCGCCTGGTACGCGCAGGCCGGCCGCGAGGCGCGGCTGGGCGCCGGGGACATGGTGCTGTGGGACACCTCGCGCCCGTACGAGTCCGGGTCGGGGCTCGACGGCAGCGAGGTCGAGGCCCTCGTGCTGCAGATACCCAAGGCGCGGCTGCCGCTGCCCTCCCAGCAGGTCGACCGGCTGCTCGCCCGCCGCCTGGACAGCAGGACGGGCCTGGGGGCGGTCCTGGCCCAGTTCCTGGTCTCGGTCTCCGGCAACGGTCCGGACTGCCGGCCCCAGGACCTGCCGGGGCTCGGGAACATGGCGGTGGAGCTGACCGCGTCCTGCGTGCTGCAGCAACTCGGCGCCGGCACGAGGACGCCCGCGCAGGCCCGGTCCCAGGCGCTGCTGGGCCGGATCGACGCCTTCGTCGAGCAGAACCTGGCGGACCCCGACCTGACTCCCCGTCTGATCGCCGACCGCCACCACATCTCGCTCCGGCACCTGTACGCGCTGTTCGAGGAGCGGCCCGAGGGCGTCGCCGCCACGATCCGCCGGCGCCGGCTCGAACGCTGCCGCACGGACCTGGCCCGCCCGGACCTGCGCGGCCAGGCCATTCACGCCATCGCGGCACGCTGGGGCTTCCCCAGCGCGTCGGTCTTCAGCCGGATCTTCCGCGCCGCCTACGACACCACGCCGAAGGACTACCGCCAGGACGCCCTGACCCGGGCGCAGCTGTATGGACACGACGCCCACCGCCGCCCTGTCCAGGGGGACCGGGCGGCGGTGGGCGTCGCAGCGCCTACTGCACGGTCGGGAGCTTGGCGGTGAGGGCGGTCGGGACGGCCACGACGTCGGCCGGGTTGTAGCTGCCGGCGGCCGCGGCCTTCTTGCTGCCGCCGTTGACGACCTGCCAGACGGTGCTGGAGTCGGACGACCGGAGCAGCGTGCCGTCGCTGGGGGCGGCCTTGGCGGCGGCGCCGGCCTCCCAGGTGCCGGGGACGGCCTGGAGGGGCTGCTTGTCGTAGCCCAGCGCGGTGAAGTCGGCGCCGCTGAGCGGGACCGCCAGGCCGCCGGCCATCACGTAGACGCTCGGGTCGTTGCCGGAGACGTTCTTGACCACGGTGCCGTTGCGCAGCGGGCGGGCGACCTGGGCGGCCTCCCAGGTCTCGGGGACGCCCACGACCGGCTTGTTGGCGTAGGAGCTGGTGAACTCGGCGTTGGTCAGGGGCAGCGCGGAGTTGTTGACCATGACGTAGACGGCGGGGTCGGTGCCGGCCTGGCCCTTGACGAGGGCTCCGTTCGCGACGGCGGCGTTCGCGGCCCCCGCCAGCCACTGGCCCGGGACGCCCATCAGGGCCTGGGTGTTGTAGCCGTCGGCCGTCCACTCCGCGCCGGAGATGTGCGCGGCGGCACCGCCGATCATGACGTAGCGGCTGCTGTCGGTCCCGGACTGGTCCATCACCACGGTCCCGGTCGGCGGGGTCTTGGTGGCGGCGCCGGCCAGCCACTGGCCCGGGACGCCCATCAGGGGCTGGTTGTTGTAGCCGTCGGCCGTCCACTCCGCGCCGGAGATGTGCAGGGCGGCGCCGCCGATCATGACGTAGCGGTTGCTGTCGGTGCCCGACTGGTCCATCACCGCGGTGCCGGCCGGGAGTTGGGCGTTGAGGGCGGTGGCCAGCCAGGAGGAGGGCACGCCCATGTCGGAGCGGGTGTTGTAGCCGTCCGCGGTCCACTCCGCGCCGCTGATGGGCAGCGCCTGGCCGCCGACGACCACGTACCGGGCCGAGCCGCCGGCCTGGTCGTGGACCACGGTGCCGGAGGGCAGCGAGCTGGGCAGCGCCCAGAACTTGGCGTCGTCGACGGTGACGACGGCTCCCAGGTTGTAGCCGTCGGGCGCCACGTCCGATCCGGCGACGGCCAGGCCGGCCCCGTTGATGACCAGCTTGACCAGCGAGTTGTTGGGCGACTTCACGAGGGTGCCGGTGGGCAGGCCGGCCGGGTCGGGAAGGGAACTGGTGGACTCGACGATGTTGTTGTAGCGGAAGCCGACGAAGCCGGCCGAGTTCAGGTAGCTGCGGCTGTAGGTCTTGTACGCGGCGTTGGTTCCCCAGGTCGACTCGGTGTAGACGTTGGCGGCGGTGTGGGCGCTGTCCACCCAGCCGGCGAAGAGGACGACGTGGATGTCGTACGCACCGCCGTCGGAGCGGTCGAGCATGTCGCCGGGCTTGAGGTCGTCGTAGCTCCCGAGCTGGCTGGCCACCTGCGGCAGGGTCCAGGTGACCCGGCTGGAGTCGAGGTGCCAGGCCATCGACACGTAGCCGGAGCAGTCCTGGCGGTAGCTGCCGTTGCTGTCGCTGTAGTACGAGGACTGGCTGTACGGGACACCCTCGTCCACCCAGGACTGGGCCCGGGCCAGCACCTCGGACCGGCTGATCTGGCCGCCGACACTGGAACTGCCGACCGCATGGGCGGACCCGCTGACGAGGATGCCGGCCAGCCCCGAGGCGGCGACAGCGGTGGCGAGGGCGAGACGGGTGGCACGGGAGGTCTTGGCGAACATGAGAAACTCCTATTCATCATTACCTGACGGATCGTCAGATCTCTTCAGACAAAACGGTTTTGTAGAAGGGTCAGCGCAGATTTCAGGACGGCTGTCCTGCAGGAACAGCCGATCGGAAGATCAGGCTCAGTGGCCGGGCGCGGAATCAGGGGCCACGAAGTGGCGGTGCAGCAGGGGCGAGGCCCGGTGACAGCGGGCGAGCAACACGTCGACCCGCTGGGTCGCGCTGCACTCCGCAGGAGCCTCAGGCCCCTGGGCGAGGAGGAAGATCAGCAGGTCGATCCGGTCGAACTCCGAGCGGGCACAGGCGTGCTCAAGCCCGTCCCCCGGCGTGGCGTGGGCCCACAACGCCCCCACCACCTCGGCGGCCTCCCCCACCCGAAGCGCCCCGGCCGGACTGCGGCGCATCAGACTGGCGTACACGAGGTCCATGCATGCCTCAGCCCCAGGTGAGGTTGTCCGCCCCGACAGGCTGCCCCGCAGGAGCATCCTGAGCGGCAACCATCGCGCCGGCACTGACAGGAGCGACCGCAGCAGCCGCCGAGGGCAGCAGAACGACGGTCCCGAAGGCGATGGCGGCGACCGCGGCGGCCTTGGCGATACGGGTGCTGATCATGGCAATGGTCCTCTTTCGATTCGACGGGTCCAACTACTTCACCTGCACCGATTTCACGCCCCGCGGTTGACGCTCCATCCGGCTGCCACCGGGGCTGTCCCCTGCTGGCGATGAACAGCTTCACCCACCCGCCAACCCCTCCGGAACCCTTTCCCCCTGTCCCCAACCCGCCCGGCGACATCGCGACATGCCGCCATGCGCATGACAACAGCGCCGGGGACCGCAGGCCCCCAGCCGCCCCATGCCGATACCCGTGCCGGAGGTCCTCGCGCCTCACCGCATCGACCCTGCGGCATGAGACCCCACGCCGATTTGTGGCGAACGGGATCGACGGCCGCTGCCTGGCCGGCTGGACACAGGGGCCGAACGGATGGTCGTTGTGGAAGGCGGCGTGCGACGGCTCCGTCACCGATGTCGATCAGCTGTGGTACGTCTACCCGGCCGACCACTCCGGCTCCGGGCCGATCTCCAGCCTCAACGGTCGCGTCCTCGAACCCGACCGCGGCGCGGGCGGTGCCAACGGGGCCCGGATCGCCATCTGGGACAACCAAGGGCTGCCCACTCAGCAGTGGAGCCTCACCTACGTGCGGTGAGAAGCGGGCGTCCGGGCGTAGCCGGGCGGTACCGTGGGGTCATGACGACGCTGATGGAGCTCCCGACGCACCGTGAGCAGCGCGTGACCGAGGCCGCCGCCCGGACCGAAGCGTGCAGGAGTACGTGGCCGGGGTGTTGACGGCCGATCAGGCTGCTGCCCACGGGAGCGGTGAGGAGCGGATCGAGCGAGCCCGCACGCTCGCGGCCGCCGCCCACCGGCAGTGGGTCGCCGACGACCGCAGCGAAGTCGGCTCGATACCCTTGGGCGAGGTCTTCGAGTGACGGGTCGTCACCCGGCGCGGATTGCCGCCGAGGTCGGCCGCGTCATCAAGGTGATGCCGACCGAGGTCCGCGAGGAACTGCGCCTGGCGCTGGAGCGGGCCGAGATCGACCCCTGGTCGTATCCGCAGGCCGACCGGTACGACACCGATGACACGGTGCGGGTCATCGTGCTGAACGAGGTGATCTTGCATTTCGCCATCGTCCCCGTCGGTGAGCCGCCGCACCTGTGGGTCTTCGCGGCCGCCCTGCTCTGACCTGGAACACCGAGCTGCCTCGCCCGTCGGAGGACGGACAGCAGGTCGCGTCGTGGGATGCGCTTCAGGACTTCCGCCAGCGCGGTGAGTTCCTTCTCCAGGCGTCCGGCCACGGCATCGTGGTCAGGCAGGAGCAGCAGGTCGCCGAGCGGGCCGGCGAACAGGTCGCAGAGATACCAACCTGGGCAGACCGCTAAGAACTCCTCACGAAATGCGCCATGCCCGGCTTCGCTCGGCGAGGAGCCCCGCATTCCGCCACGCTGGTCGAGTTCACGCTGACCGAGGACGACTCGTCGGAAGGCACCAGGCTCACCCTGATCGAGAGCGGCTTTGCGCGGCTCGGCCTGCCGGTCGACGAAGCAGCGGAACGGCACCACGCGAACAGCCGAAACTGGCCCGGCAAGCTCGACCAACTGCGCGCGGACTGCCAACAGACCAGGGCATGAGCAACGCCGCCGAGGCCGGCCGAGCCCCCGAGGATGTCCTGGTGGCGCTGGCCGACCAGACCCGACGCGAGGTGCTCGCCATCATCGTTCGCGAAGGTGGCGCCACCTCGACATCTCTGGCTGCACGCCTTCCCGTCACCCGCCAGGCCGTGGCCAAGCACCTGGCCGTCCTGGAGCGCGCCAAGCTGGTCCGCCCCCGCAGAGTCGGACGCGAAGTCCAGTACGAAGTCGATCTGCAACCGCTGAAGTACACGAGGCAGTGGATGGATACTCTCGCCGCTGCGTGGGAACACCGCCTCAGCGCGATCAAGGACCTGGCGGAAGGAAACAGCACGCCCTGAACCGGCGATGGTGCCTCACGAGGACCGCACAGAGCACAGTCTCCTCCAGCAGATGAGCGCGCATCCGAGGGAGAGGAATGCCTCGTGGATGTCGTCGCGGATCTCCCAGCGGATCCGCAGGCGACGAAAGTGGTGCAGCAGCGCGAACGCCCTCTCGACTACCGTTGCGGGTTCCGCCGGTCAGAACGAAGGCCGGCGGACGGCCGTCGCAGGCCAGGTGGATTTTGCTGGTCAGCCCGCCGCGGGATCGCCTGAAAGCCCGCTGCTCGTGCCCCCCTTTGGCCGCGGCATGCTGATGGGCCCGCACGATTGTGGAGTCCAGTGAGACCAGCCAGTCCGCGTCGGAGCGCGCCTGTACGGCCGCGAGCACCCTCGCCCAAGTCCCGTCCGCCGACCACCTGGCCGGACGACCGTGGGCGGTCTGCCACGGGCCGAAGTGTTCCGGCAGATCACGCCACGGGAAGACAGTCCCTAGAAGGCTGATGAAGATGTTGGGTTCTGGCCCCACCGAGCAAGCGGTGGGGCCAGACTCGTCTTGTGGCGATGGGGGAATGGGCCGGGGAGACGGTCGGGCCGGATGTGTGGGAGACCTGCCGGGAGTTGATCCCGGTGGGCAGTGTGTTCGCGTTCCTGGCCGAGCATCGTGGCCGGGTGTTTCCAGTGGAGATGTTCGCGGACATGTATCCGTCGGCGAACGGCCGCCCGAGCATGCCTCCGCAGATCCTGGCCGCGGCGATCACGCTGCAGGCCCTGCACGGCTTGTCCGACTTCGAGACGGTGCAGGAACTACGGTGTGACCTTCGTTGGAAGGCCGCCTGCGGGCTGGGCCTGTACGACACGGCGTTCGACCCGTCGCTGCTGTCCTACTTCCGCCGCCGGTTGGCCCGTTCTGCCCAGCCCAACCGGGTGTTCGAGGCCGTGCGGGAGGTCGTGAAGGCGACCGGGGTGTTGAAGGGCCGCCAGAAGCGAGCGCTTGACTCGACCGTGCTGGACGACGCGGTCGCCACTCAGGACACCGTCACCCAGCTGATTGCCGCCGTCCGGGCGGTGATCCGCGAGGTCCCCGGCGCCGAGGCGGTCGCAGCCGTGCAATGCACCGCGCACGACTACCGCGATCCGGGCAAGCCCCGCATCGCCTGGAACGACCAGCAGGCCCGGGCCGATCTGGTGGACGCCCTGGTCGGCGACGCGCTGCGGCTGCTCGGGCACCTGCCCGAGCAGCAACTGGGCGAGAAGGCAGCGAACGCGGTCGGGATCCTGGCCCTGGTCGCCGGGCAGGACGTCGAGCCGGCCGACGGCTCCGACGGGCGTGACGGGCGCTGGCGCATTACCCAAGGGACGGCACCTGACCGCGTCATCTCCACCGTCGATCCCCAGGCCCGGCACGTCCACAAGACCCGCACCCGACACCAGGACGGCTACAAGGCCCACCTCGCCGTCGAACCCGAGACCGTGATCTACACCGACGTCGAGCTCACCCCCGGTAGCGGCAGTGAACACCACGAGGCGGCCGTCGCTGCCGAGTTACTCGCTGCCGAGACCGAGCCGGTGGAGGCGTTCGGCGACACCGCGTACTCCACCGGAGGGACCCGCCAGGCCCTGGCCGGCCACCGCCTCTACTTCAAGCCGGTGCCGCAACGACCCGCTGTTGCGGGCGGGTTCGTCCTGGACGATTTCCGCATTGATACCGCCGGGGGCACGGTCGCCTGCCCAGCCGGCACGACCGTTGCGCTCTCGCGCGATCGAGGCCCTGACCTTCCCCGCTCGGCAAACTTCGGGGACCGGTGCACCGGCTGCTGGCTCCGTGAGCGGTGCACGACCTCCAAGACCGGCAAGGCCCTGCGGATCCAGCCCGGCTACGACCTCCAGCGCGCCGCACGGCAACAAGCCGCCGATCCCGCCTGGCAGGCCGCCTACCGCCGATGGCGGCCCCCGGTCGAACGAGCCGTGGCCTGGCTCGTCGGACACGGAAACCGCCGACTGCGCTATCGAGGAACGATCAAGAA
Source organism: Kitasatospora azatica KCTC 9699 (assembly GCF_000744785.1). Classification (NCBI taxonomy): domain Bacteria; kingdom Bacillati; phylum Actinomycetota; class Actinomycetes; order Kitasatosporales; family Streptomycetaceae; genus Kitasatospora; species Kitasatospora azatica. Next base: position 52,098 of record NZ_JQMO01000001.1, read on the forward strand.
CAACGCCTGGCTCCACACCCGCGCTGCCGCCCTCAACCTCCGAACACTCATCAACCTCGGACTCGACCACAACGGCACCACCTGGCACATCCGGGCCACCGCCTGAGGGCAGCCGCCCGGATCACACCAAGATCTTCATCAGTCTTCTAGGAGGATATGCGGCTGCCGATGACGCCCGGTCAGGTTCGTGCTACTGGTGTTCTTCGGGGGGCTCGGCTCGGGAACGCGCAGGGGCCTCTCGCCGCCGGCGCGCTGCGAGGCCCCTGCCGTCTGCTCAGATCCAGGTGTAGTTCTCGTCGGTGACCGGCGGAGCGTCGAGGTGTACCCGCAGCGCGACTTCACCATCGAGCAGCTCGTGGAGAACCACGCGGCGCGTGAGGCCGACGCCGACTTGCCGCACAAGGTGATCGGCCGGGCCTGTCCACATGGCCGTGGGGGAGGGGTCGGTCCGTGGGCGAGGAGCCCGACACGCAACGGGCGCTACTTCGCACAGGAACACATGGCCAATATGGGGTATTTGATACGTTCTGAGCCATGCTGACGATGGCGGACGTGACCGCGAGACTCGCCGTTGGATTCTCAGGCATCGCCAGGGCGGGCGCCGGCCGAGGTGTGGGGGGCAGCCATGGGCTGGCCGATGCGCCGGCATGCCGTTCTGACGCGCCCGGGGTGCTGGGTCCTGGCCCTCTGGCCGCGAGCGGACACATCCGCACCCGCAGACGGTGCCGCCTGCCACACGCGGTCTGTGCCATGGTCCTTGTCTTCGCGTCCGCGCTGACCTGGGTCGTGACCGGTCCGTCCGGCACCGCTCGGGCCGCGACCGCGTGCACGGCGGCCCTGTGCGTCCTCAACCCGAGCGCTGCGGACGCCCTGTACGTCCACCCCGGCAGCCTGCAGGTCACCGGCAACATCCTGGTCAACTCGACGAACAGTCAGGCCGCGCTCGTCAACGGCACCACGACGGTCACCGCGAGCGGGGGCACCATCGGCGGCCCGGCGGCACCGGCCGGCTTCGCCACGTCGAGCGGCGGCGCGTACAGCCCGGCCCCGACCAACCAGCCCGCCGGCACCGACCCGTATGCCTCCCTGGCCCAGTGCCCGGCCTCGTCGGCCTGTCCCACGACACCGAGCCCGCCGTTCCCCAGTGTCAACCACATCTCCGGGAACCAGACGATCAACCCGGGGGTGTACACCAGCATCTCGAGCGTGACCGGCACGCTCACGCTCAATCCCGGCACGTACGTCGTCACCACCGGCGTGACGATCTCCGGCGGGAAGCTGGTCGGCACCGGGGTGACGATCTACCTCGCCTGCCTGACCTACCCGACGGCGTGCCCGACATCTACCAGCGGCGCGTTCTTCACCGACCAGGGCGGAGGCAAATCCACCCTCAGCGCACCGACCACGGGAGACTTCGCCGGTCTGACGCTCATCGCCGACCGCAACAACACCACGGCGGTCACTGTCTCGGGAAACGGCTCGTCGCTCACCGGCGGCGGCGCGATCTACACCGCCTCGGGGAAGCTTACGGCCGCTTCCGGAGGCAAGGCCAGCTTCACCCGCGCGGTCGTGGACACGGTCGAGACCAATGGCAGCAACAGCTCCCAGCTCAGCGTCATCCCGACCACGGGCACGTTGTCGATCAGCGTGCCGGCCACCGCGGGCCTGGGCAGCGCGGCGCCCAGTGGCACCGTCAGCGCGGCCCTCGGCTCGGTGACCGTCTCGGATGGGCGAGGACTGGCCACCAGCACGTGGACGGCGACGGTGTCCGCCACGAACTTCCACACCGGCGGCGCCACATCCGCCGAGACGGTCACCACCTCGAACGTCTACTACTGGTCCGGGCCCGCGACGGCCACGAACGGCACCGTGACGGCCACGCCGGGCCAGAGCGACGCCTCGGCCAAACAGGCTCTCAGCAGTTCGAGAACCTCCTTCACCTCCACCGGCAACGGGAACAACTCCACGAGCTGGAGCCCCACGGTGGTCGTCACGATCCCCGCCGCGGCGGTGCAGGGCACCTACACGGGCACCGTGACCCACTCCGTCGCCTGACGGCGCAAATCCCCTGTTGGTGAACGCATTCGGGTGCGGGTCGGGTTCAGCCCACCCTTCTGCGGCGAACCATCCGGTAGCCGCAGAAGGCCAGGAGGGCCACGGCTGAAACGCCCATGGCCACGCCCCGCGTCATCGAAGGGGAGTCCGCCGGGTCCGGTGTGACCGATGCGCCGACTTGGGAGCCGCTGGGGAAGGTCATGGTGGCCGTGACGGTGTGATGGATCAGACCGCTGGCCAGCGTGAGACGGACCTTCCACGGGCCGTTGGGAAGCTGCCTGTCCAGGGGGACGGTAACGGGCTCGGTCTCGTCGATGCCGAGTGTGGTGCCGAGGTTCACCGTGAAGGGACCGGCGCTGAGGGATCCGGGCCCGTCGGTCATCGACATCGATCCGGTCAGGTCCAGGGCACGCTTGCCGGTGTTGTGGACCTTGGCCAGCACCCTCGGCGTGCCGTCGGGCGCACGCGCGGGAGTCAGCTCCTCGATCTTGAAGTCGGACGGCGGCTCGCCCCCGGGACCGACGTCGAGGTAGATCCGCACTCCCACGCGGTTGACCAGGCGGACGTTCGCACGCGGGCCGGCAGAGCCCGCGACCTGCGCCCACAGGACGGCGTACCGTTCGCCGGCGGACGCCTTCGGCGGCACCCGGACGTTGACCCGGACCACGGCCGTGCCGTGCGCCGGGACGTCGCGCACGGCGGAGGACGGCGGCATGGAGGGCCCGGTACTCGGTGTGCCGCAGCCCGCCGCCCCACCGGACACGTCCGAGTCCGAGACGCAATCGTCCACCGACACCCAGGTCGTGAGCTCGTTTTGGGTACGGTCGGCTTCGACGGTGAAGGTGCCGCCGTCGACCTCGGCGGAGCCCGCGTACAGGTCGACGCGCTGGTCGACGTCGGAGGTGTTCGTCACCTGCAGCCGGCGGTGGATGACGGTGCCGGGCGCGAGGTGGTCCACGATGTACATGTGTGCGCGCGGGTCGGCTTCACGGTCCCGGGGTGCGTCGAGCAGTTGCAGGCCGATGCTGCCCTCGGCGGTGGAGGGCGGCCTCTGACCCTGACCGTCGGCCGCGGCGGTGGAGGGCGGCGTCTGACCCTGACCGTCGGCCGCGGCGGTGCTCGCGCCACAAGCCAACGCGAGCACCGCCGCGGCCGTGCACAACAGCCGGGCCCGGCTATGCGACCGAATGTGTCACCGTCCCGGCGTAGGCGCCGTTCACCGCACTGGCGGGGATCGCGACGACGAGCGTGGGATTCCACGTCGCGGAGTTGTTGCCGGTACCCGCGGCGAGGCCGTAGGAGGTGCGGCTGGTGTCGAGCGTCTGGGCCAGGATCGCCGTGGCCTGGCCGGGCGTGAAGACGCCCAAGCCGCTCGTGGCGGTCGCGGCTCCCGACCAGTAGGAGACCGCGCTGGCCGCGACCGTCTCCGCGGCTGTGCCGCCTCCGGTCTTGAAGCTGGTGGAGGTCACGGACGCGGTCCAGGCGGCCGTGAGCAGGGCCCGCGCGTCAGTGACCGTGACACTGCCCAGTTGTCCGCTGACGGAGTTTCCGGGCAGCCCGCTCCCCAGGCTCGCCGAACTGGGGACGGAGATCGCCAACGAACCGCTCGAGACAGAGAACGTGACCGCCGTGTCGCCGGGTGCGGCGCTGGCCACTCCGGCGGCAGCGACAACCACCGCGACTGCGGCGGCTACGGAATATCGGATACGCATGAACTCTCCTTCGTCATCCAAGCCCTGGAACGGCATCTATCCAGGTAGCACCTCAGTGACGATCAATGACTATCCGCATACGCACAGCAACCAAACGGAATTCACCCGCCCGGCCGAACGCGACCACGCAGGCCCCGACCACCCAACTCGGACCCGGGGATCATCGACGGCCAGAGGGACTTGCGATTGCAGTCACCTGGGAGGAATTCTGCCGAAGTTTCGAAGGAAGAAGTCCGAGATTTCTCTTCAGTCACCGTTCTTGACGCCGACTCAGCGGGGATTGTACCTGTGCAGCGCGATCGCGAAAGCGATATCGGCCTGATCCGCGTGTCGCGGTATCGACCGGCCCCCCAACCACCACCACACCCCCCGACGCCGATGACGCGTGTCATCCCGGCGTTCCGGCTCCCGCGGTGTCCTTCGGAAAGGTGTCCCGTGTTCCAGCGTCCTGGCCGCATCAAGCGGCTCTATCGCGCGCTCGCCGTCCTTGCCCTGACGGTCGCTGTCAGCGCGCCCGGCACTGTCGCCTTCGGTGACTCCGTACATCATCCCGGGCCGCCTCTGCGCCCGTGGGTGAAGTCCTGCCTCCGGCATCGGGGGCCTGCCGGGCTCGTGAACTGCCTCAGCTTCTTCGCGAAGCACGACCGCCCGAAGGCGTTGCAGCCTCGCCTGGCCATCGACGAATTGGCGACACCGACCGCCGATTCGGCCCCGGTCGGTATCACCGCGGGGCCCGACGGCGCCCTGTGGTTCACCGAGAACGCCGCAGACGCGGTGGGACGCGTCACCACGACCGGCACGTTCACCGAGTTCTCGGTGCCCACCAGCGGCGCCGGGCCGGCCGAGATCACCGTGGGGCCGGACGGCGCCCTGTGGTTCACCGAGTCGAGCACCGACAAGATCGGCCGGATCACCACGGGCGGTTCGGTCACCGAGTACGCGCTCCCCACCTCGGGCGCCTACCCCTGGGGCATCACCGTCGGACCTGACGGAGCCCTGTGGTTCGCGGAACCGGGCGCCGGCAACGTCGGACGGATCACCACGGGCGGTTCGGTCACCGAATACGCGGTTCCGACCTCGGGCGCCTACCCGGTGAGCATCACCGCCGGGCCGGACGGGGCCCTGTGGTTCACCGAACTGCTGTCCGGAAGCATCGGACGGATCACCACCGGCGGTTCGGTCACCGAGTACGCGGTTCCCTCGTTGGACTCGCTGCCCGTCGGCATCACCACAGGGCCGGACGGGGCCCTGTGGTTCACGGACGCCGGGGCAGCGCAGATCGGAAAGGTCACCACGGCCGGCAACTTCACCGGCTACGACCTCACGGATTCCGTCTTCCCGTTCCCGTGGGGCATCACCACCGGGCCGGACGGGGCCCTGTGGTTCACCGAGAACGCCGGCAACGACATCGGCCGCATCACGACGTCGGGCACGATCTCGGAACTGTCGATCCCGACCTCCGGCTCGAACCCGCTGGAGATCACCACCGGATCCGACGACAACCTCTGGTTCACCGAGAACTCCGCGAGCCAGATCGGACGGGTCACCCCCTGACAGGGCCGACCCCGCCAAGTGGCCGTGGCAGTACCGCCGCGGCCACGAGCAGCCCTGACGCGTTGGCCAACGCGTCAGGGAAGGGCAACTGACCTGCCGGCCCAGGCCAGTTGCCCTTCCGGCCGGGGATGACCCGCATTCCCGGCCGGTCCGGCATCGTCGCCGAGCTGGAGGACGGTCTTCAGGAGTACTTCGATGTCCGGCACGCGGTCACCACCAGCTCCGGCACCCCGGCCCTGCACGCCGCCTACTGGGCCGTCCGGATCAAGGCCGGCGACGAGGTCATCGTCCCCGCGTGGACGTTCCAGGCCAACGCCTCCCCGCTCTTCCACCTCCGCGCCGTGCCGGTGCGGTGCGAGACCCCGAGCCGCTGTCCGGCGGCGAGGGCGGGTTCGTCCTCACGGACGACGACACCTACCACCGCGTCATCACGCTCGCGCACTTCGACAAGCGGGCCAAGACCGAGATCCCGGAAGGCCATCCGCTCGCGCGGTACGCGGTCACCGGGGCTGGCCTCAAACTCCGCATCCACCCCCTCGCCATCGCCCACGACCAGCTCGCCCGCCTCGACGGCTACCCCACGGGGCCGGCTGCCCCGGTTGCTGCCCCGGTTGCTGAGCGGGCGCCAGACGGGGCCGATGGTCCGCGCTGGACCAGGTCCTCGATCCTGGCGGCCTCGGCCAGGACGGCGGCGAGCAGCTCGGCGGTGGCCGGGTTCTCCTCGGCGGCCAGGCGCAGGTCTGCCACCGCCGAGCACACCCCGGCGGCCGCCGTGCCGACCAGGACCACCAGCAGCCGAGGAAACCCTCCAGCGCCGTAGGCGGCCGGCCACCGGCGTTCTGGGCCGCGCGGCTCAGGCGCCGCTGCTCCGATCGGCCTCCCGCTCCTGGGCCTCGATCTCCGAGGCGAGCGCCACGTACCCGCCGGCCAGGGCGAGGAATCTCTGGGTGCGCTGGAGGATCGGCTGCCCGGGAAGCTCGTTCCCCATGGCCGAGCTGACCAGGTGCCGGGCCGAAATCGTCGCGTAGAGCGCGGCTTCGATGCGTGCCCCGCCAGGGAAGCCCCCTTGCACGAAGGAAGGCAGGCCGAGCGCCTGTCGATCGTGTGGCGGGACCTGGTCGAGACCTTCGGTCAGGGCGCGCTGGGCTTCAAGGAGAAGGTCGAACGCACGCTGGTAGGGGTCGGTCACGTGATGCCTTCCTCACTTCGGCGCACTCGGCCGGCGCCAATCATGCTGGGGTGCCAGGACGCTGGCGGGCCGTCGGTCGTCTTGCTCACCTGGGTCATCCTGGCGCACCGTCTGCCTGCGCAGGAACCTCGTGCCGCGGGTCGGGGATGCTGGTGAGGCCAACCGTTTTGTGGTGGCCCAGCTGCCGGTAGGTGCGCAGGAAGCGGTTGTGGCTTCGGGTGCTGCCGCCGGCCAGGGCGTCGAGGCGGAACGCTGCCTCGATCACGGTCATCTGTTCCTCGGTGGTCTGCAGCGTCCAGCGATGGGTGCCCGCGATGGGCAGGGCTCGTGAGAGTGCGGCGGTGAGTGCCTCGGCACGGAACTCGCCGAGCTCGCTTGCGAGCGCGAGGACGCGGCGCAGGATGTCCACCTCCGCCTTCGACAGCTCCACCTCGTGCCGGGGAGGGTCGCTGTCCGGGGGCGGGGCCGCAGACGGCGGTGCTGTGCGCAGACGGCGGTAGAGGCGGAGCGTTTTACTTCCGCACATCTTGGGAGCAGGGCTCGAGAGGCTTATGACGAGGTGTCAGCGTCTTTGGTCCCTTCGCATCGTCACCGGAGTTCCCCTGCTGTGAACCGGGCGTGCCGGCGGGGCTTTCGAGCGCGAAATGAAGCGTCGTGTGAACGCTGTCCGATTGTCCGCGGCATCGACGGCCGCGGACGATACGACAGTGATCGCCCGTCGCTGTCGGACGACGGCGACGGGCGATCACTGAGGCGGCGGGTGGTCAGGAGATCCGCGAGCTCCCTGACCACCCGCTGGTGGACGACTGCTGAGTCAGCTCTGGGTGCTGGCCGGGCTCATCTGCGTCGTCGCGCCGCGCGGCCCCCGCGGGTGCCCCAACCCCGCAGCAGGAACGTGCCTACGCCCAGCAGGCCGGCTGCGGTGAGTCCCATCTCCGTGGTCGCGCTCCCGGTCTGGGCCAGAGAACCGCCGTGCGGGTAGGCCTCGGTGTGCGGGTAGGCCTCGGTGTGCTGGTAGGACGCGGGGTCCGAAAGCCCCGGGCGTTGGCCGCCCGTGATGTGCTTCGGGTGCTCGTTCTCCGGACCGGGACGGGGCACACCACCGTCCCCGTGGTGATGGTGGTGGTGGTCGTCCCCGGGGTCGCCGTCCGGGCAGCCGCCGTGGTCGCGGTCATCACACGGGTCGCAGGCGACGATCGTGACCGTGTTGCTCACGGCGTTCACCACGGTGCTGTCAGGGGTGGACGCGGTGACGGTCGCGGTGTCGGTGATCCTCCCGTCCTCGATGTCCTCGTGGGTGGTGACGTACGTGGCGGTGCAGGTGGTGGAGGCACCCGGCGCCAACGAGGTCACGGGGCACGACACCGCCGTGTAGGCCGGCGAGGCGTCCGTGACCGCGAGTGAACTCAGCGGGACGTTACCGACGTTGGTGACCGTGAAGGTGTAGTGCAGCTGCTGCCCGTCGTCCGAGAAGGCGGTCTCCTGGACAGCCTTGACGATCTTCAGTCCGGCGAACGGCACGGTGACGCTCTTGCTGTCGGCGGTGACGACCTGGCCGGACTTCCCCGTGCCCGACACCGCCGCGGCGTCGACGACCTTGCCGGCAGCCACATCCGCGTCGGTGGTGGTGTAGGTGGCGGTGCAGTCCATCGAGGCACCGGGCGCCAGCACGTCCGTCGGACAGGTGACCGTCGGCGCCCCGGGGCCGCTGTCGGTCACCGTGATGCCGTTCAGCGCCTCCGCGCCGGTGTTGGTGACGGTGTACGTGTAGTGGATCGTCTGCCCGGCCGCGGTGAACTCGGCCTCGGTTGCCTTCTTGACCACTGCCACGGCGGTCAGGGGAGTGGTGACGGACTCGCTGGTGGCCGTCACCGTCTGGCCGCCGGGGTCGCTGGCGGTGGCTGTGCCCTGGTCCAGGATCGTCTTGGCGGCGACGTCGGCCGCCGTCGTGACGTAGGTGGCCTGACAGGTCGTCGACTCGCCGGGGTCCAGCTGGTCGGTTCCGCAGCCGGAGATGGCGACCCCGGGCGTCAGGTCCGTCACGGTCAGGCCGCTCAGAGCGGCCTGACCGGTGTTGGTGACGGTGTACGTGTAGTGGATCGTCTCACCGGGAGCCTTGAAGTCGGCTTCGATCGCCGACTTCGTGACCGTCAGCGCCCTGAGCGGCACCGTCACCTTGTTGCTGGTGGCGGTCACGGTCTGGGGGGCGCGCTTGGCACGGGGGGTGGCCGTGCCCAGCTGAGCGGTGAGGGTGGCGGTGTTGGTGATCTTCCCCGCCACCGCGTCCGCGTCGGTCGCGGTGTACGTGGCGGTGCAGTCCTCCGAGCCGCCCGGGACCAAGGGGTCCGTGGGGCAGCTGACCGTGGGCGTGCCCGGTCCGCTGTCCGTCACGGTGATGCCGGTCATCGGCTCGGTGCCGTTGTTGCGCACGTGGTAGGTGTAGTGGATCGTCTCCCCGGGGACGAAGGAGGCCTCCGCCGCGCTCTTGACGATCGAGGGGGCCGGCTGTGCGCCACCGCAGGTGACATGCCCCAGGATGATGTTGGTTTGGACGACACCCGGCAGTACCACGTGGACGGCGTTGACCGTCAGCACGCCGTCGGCGTCCGTCGACTGCTCATTGAGCGTGACCTGCCCGACAGCCGGGATGGTGACGACGGTGTTGGGCGCAGCGTTCGCCGGGAGGGGCAGCGAAATGCGCGGGGCCGCAGGGGCACGGGTCGCGCTGGGGGACGCCAGGGCGGGCGTCGTCGGAGTGGAGACGAAGCCCCCGGAGATCACCCCGGACCCGGTCGCGCCGCCGGGGCCCGCCTCGCAACTGGCGTGCACGCCGGTGAGGCTCAGGAAGCCCAGGCCGAGCGACGAGTCGATCGTCTGCACCGTGGCCGAGGCGCTGGAGGTCCCGGCGACCGGATCCCCGGCGGTGATGGCGGTCAGCGTCGAGTTGGTGAAGAACGGGCCCGCGGCGAGGCCGGCTTGGGTCGACGTACCGCCGGGCGGATAGGTCGAGGAAGGCGTCGGGGGCACCGCGCTGAACGTCCCGAAGGCATCGGACGAGGCGACGTAGGCGGTGGCGATGGGAGAGGCCAGTGCCGCGTGAGCCGGGGTGGCGGAGCAGATCGCGCCCGCGAGGGTGCTGATTGCAGCGATGGCGATGCTGCGTCTGGTGCGTGAGTCCAACGGAAGTCCCTTGTGGAGCAAGGTAGGAGGGGCGGTCATCTCGTGACGACCGTTGAACCGCACAGAGGCGGACTCGGCGTTGGCGCAACTGACAGGCGGACGGCGAGAGCGGCACGGTTCATCGGCGCCTTGCAGAAGTGGAAGGGCAACGGGCGCGACGATGACGTCTGCTGCGTGCCGACGGGTGACGTCCGCTCAATGCCGGGCGGAGAGGACCAGGTGCCGCCTGCTCGGAGGACGGGGCCATCAGAGGTCTTCGATCAATCGCCGGCGCGCTGACCTCTCGTCAGTCGCCATGCCCGAGCGCCGGCGCGGCTTCGGGGCCCGCCAATGCGCCCTGACAGGCAGGCACCATTGACCGCCCGTCACCACTCGGGCTCCTGGAGGGCCCCGTGCGGGGGCGGGTGCGGCGGGTGCGGCCCCAATCCTAAGAAGAGTGCGGCTGGTGCGCCCAAGGTGCCTTCCCGGGCCGCCTGAAGGCATCCGGACGCGCGGCGGCGACAGCTGATGACTGATGCCGCGCTCGGCGGCAGCCCACCGGGGCGGGCCGCGTTGATCGCCCCGGTGGTTCACACGGCCGTCATTGCGGCTGGCGGTACCTCTGGGGCCGGCACTCCGGACAGGGACTCAGGGTCAGCAGGCCGTCGGCGTTGCGATGCTCACGGGTACGGGTGACCGGATCGCACTCGAGCGCACCGCAGTGCCCGTCGATCCGGTCCGCGGGTTGCGCCGGGCTCTGCTGGCGGCCGATGCGCGAAGGGCGCGATCCGTGCACCACCTCGTAGAGCGGCAGATTGGCGATCCGGTCCTTCTCGAGCACCCGGGCATAGTTGTTGATCTTGTATGGATTTCTCGTCAGTTGCTGCACGAGCTGACGGTCCAACAACCAGCCCTGCTCCGTGGCGGCTTCCAGCAGTGGCTGGCGCAGCCTCTTGGCCAGTTGGCGACCCGCGGACCACGGCGGTGGCAGCAACTGCAGGAAGCGCTCGGCCTGTACGAGGTCCTCTTCGCTGAAGCGCTGGTCGTCCTGCGGGGGTGGAGCGTGACGGGTGGTGAGGGGGTTGGGGGAGGAGGTAGTTACCTCCTCCGGGGGGTGTGGGGGGTGGACGGCACCGTGCACGGTGTGAGCGTCCACGGTCCGACCTGCGGAAACACGCCCTCCACTGTGGCCGGTGTGACCGTGCGCGGTGTCACCGTGCACGGTGTGAGCGTCCACGGTCCGACCTGCGGAAACACGGTTACTGGCCGGTACCGCAGCCGGTGTCACCGTGAACGGTGTGACCTGAGATGATTCCGGAGAGTCACCAATCGGGCGCAAGGGGTCCGACGGCGTCCAGTCCGGGTTGAACACGGGACGCCGGTAGAGCTCGTAGGCGGCGGCGCCGAACTGCCCCCGTGCCCCGTGGGCCTGCTGGACCCTGCGCAGGAAGCCGGCCGCCACGAGCCGGCGAAACGAGGCCTGGACCGCGTCGCGCCCGATGAGGCCCCCGCCCTTCCCGTTGCTGTTGCGAATGCCCTGAGCTCGCAGCGCGGCCAGCAAGGTGGTGATGGTCGGGGACTGGCCTCCCGCCACCATGAACATCAAGTGCAGCAGCACGACGATGTCCAACGGGTCCGGCAGCCCCGACCCGTAGACCATGTGCGCATGCACGGTCACCTCCGTCACCGGCTCACTGCCGGGCACCACCCGCGCCATGTCGGCGTCCGACGGGCTCATCAGGTGGCTCCCGCAACCGCGCCCCCCGGACGGCTCTTCAGGGGACCTGGTGGCGCCTGCTCGCGCCCGGCGGGGGAGGAGGCGGGGCGGGAGCCCGCCGACGGGCTGGCTGGCCGGCCCGGCTCGTCGCGGCCGGTCGCGAAAGCTTCTGCTTCGCCGACGCGCCTGGCGCTCGGGGTGGTGGTGTCGAAACTCGTGGCGGCGGTGCGCAAGTTGCTCAAGCCCTTCCGCTGCGCTTCGGCCCCGGTCGGGATGAGATTGGGCCACACAGTGGCCGAACGGCGGCGCCACGTCACAAACCGTGGTAACGCCTGATACCGTCGGAGCCGAAGTCAGCTTTATGCGAAAGCGCGGCGGCCCAAGTTTGGCGACTGGGGGCCGCTTCGCTGTCTTCAATACCGTTTGTGTACTGCCTACCTTGGTTGGGACTCAGGCTATTCGTCGCTTGGAACCCTCAGGCAATTCCTTCTCCGTTGTCCGCTGGACGGCCCGAGCTGAGCATGCGTTCGACGCCCCAACCGTCGTGGGATCGCCATTCTTGCAGGCCAAGCAGCCCGAACGGTCCCCCGGTGAGGCGTCCGCAGGGCTGCGACGGGCTGTCGCGCAGATGCGACTCCGCCCCACAGCTGACGCCACCGGTCAGCACTTTGTCCTGAATTCAGCATGCGATCGGCCGGATACCGGCCAAGGCTGTAGCGCTGACCTCGACGATTGGCGGGGACGCCGCGGAGAAAAAATTTTGAAACCTGGTCGCAGCCGAGCCAGAGGGTGTCCCGACTGCTGAAGTCGGCGCGGCGGGCGACTGGCCCTATGGACGGCCGTGGTCAGGACCTCGCGTGCGGCCCCCCGTCCGCGGCGCCCGGCATCCGACCGTTCCTGTGCGCGCGCCACCAGGTGCGGCCTGCCTGGAGGAGACAAACCCACACCGAAGGAACAGCCGCGCGCTCGGGCCCACCTGGCCCCCACCCCTCGGCCTTGCGGCTGGAGCGGTCACACTCGTACATCGTGTCGGTGGTGAACGTCGTCTCCCGCAGAGCGCCGCGACGCCAGCCGCCCGAAGCCGGCGGCCGGGGAGGCAGTGGGGGAACCGCCGACAGGCCATCAGAGCGCCGCGAGAAGGCCGGGCGCAGCTGCCCCGGCTTGACCAGATATTCCAGGAGCACCGCGCGGCGTGCCCAGATCACGAGGTCCAGACGGCAGTCCGCGAGCCTGAGGTGACGTCGACCGCAGACCAGATGCTCCAGGTCCTCACCTTGGTCGTCCGCCTCTTCGGCGAGGAGCCGGTGAGTCAGGCTGGTCTGGTCGGGGAGCTCCGCCCGCGACCACCGGTCCTCGGCAGGCTCGTCCAAGGCGCGCGCGGTGGCCTGGTGACAACCGCTCAGAATGCCGGCCAGCCAGCAGACCAGCTCCGCCTGAGCGGTCACCATCCTGGCGTACTCACGCAGCGGGGACGGGATCTCGCTGGCCGCCGCTTCCCGGATCGCCTCCCAGGCGGTGCCACGCAAGGCACGGATGTTGCCGCCCTGGGCGAGCGGCTGCTCGGCGCCAGAGCGGCGCCTGGGCACGGGGGAAGAGCCGAGCTGCCCGGTGCGCCTGGTGATGACGGCCTCGTACCAGTTCGCCGGACGTCGGGGTTGTGGGCGACTCGGCGCTCGTTCGGCGAACAGCAGACGACACATGTCGATGTCGTCGGCACGCACCTCCTCCTCCCCGGCATGGTTCCACCTGCCGGGCCGGGCCGGCAGCGGGGTGTAGTCGAGGGCGGCAGCCGCGCTGTCCGGATCCTGGACGGGAAAGCGGCGGGTACGGCGATCCGCGCTGGGGCGGGGGAACATTCCTCGCTGGGGAGGGACGGTCACGGTGTGCTCGCTCTCTGTGGGGTGGTTCGGCCGCCGCACGGGCGGGGTCTGGTCAGGGGTGCCGGCGGTCTGACGCACATCGCTACCGCTGCGGCACAACAAGGTTGCTCCGCGCGGACGATGGCCGGTCACGTGTTCGGCTTCTCGACGTACTCGTGGCCAAGGTCAGCGCCGTCGAAGGGCCGTGGCGGATCGCCGTCCAAGGCGGAGGATCGGCCCGGGCCGACCAGCCAGGCTTCATTGCTGCGCTCGTCGGCCTCGCCGCTCAGCCTGGCCGCCCGGCACAGCAGAAGGATGAGCACGACCGTGCCGATGAGCATGAAGACGATGATGGGGACGAGCTGAAGCCAAAACCACATGTGCGGTTCCCTGCCTTCCTGGCGCCGGAGGTCGGAGCGGCTCCCGGCCGTGAGCGCGTCGCCCCGAAGAGGCGCCGAAGCGGGACCCTGCTTTCCTCTCTTGATGGAGCGGCCAGCAGCAGATTCGTGACGGCTACCCCGCCGTGCCCGACCGCCCCGCTGCGCCGGTCACCCCCGGCGCCTGCGGCGCGGCCTCGCCAATCACCGCTCGTCGGGTCATAACCCCACCGCCGAACCCTCCATGTACCCGGCGGGAGCTGTGCTCGCGTCCGCGGACGGGGGCTCGGACACAGGACGGCCATCGCGTCATCCCCCGCTGCGCTCTCGGGAGGCGGCACATTGATCAGGTACGCAGCGAAGGTGCACACCGCGATCTGCGGAGCTGCCGCGGTGCTGGCAGCCGCCGGGGCCGGGCCACTGAGCAGCCCCGGCACGCCGGCAGCACACCCCGGGGTCGTCCAGGACAGTCTCGTCGTGACCGGCGAGCACTCCGGCGATCTGCGGGTGCGCCTGACGGTGCGTCGGATCGGCGGCGGCTGCGCGCAGCTTCGGGACCTCACCGTCGCGGTCCGCGACGAGGGCGGCACCAACCTGGACTTCCAGGGTGTGCCCGACGTGTCAGTCTGCGACCTGTCGGCGGACAGCGGGCTCGTCTACACCGCCGCCCAGCACTTGGAGCCAGGTCAATACACGTTCTACGGCGCATTTCGGTACCAGGGCCGATGGGTCGACCTTCCAACGGGAGATGTGACGGTCGGCGAGCCTCGGCTCCCAGTGGCGAGCCCGCTGCCCTCACCAACGCCGGGCTGAGGCGCCACGCTGCCGCGCAGCGCGCTCTCGGCGCGGCACCACCTCCTACAGGGCCCAGGCATCCGCTAGCTCACCCTGTCTCAGGGCAGCGCGCACGGCATTGCTGCGCGCTGGTACCGGCCATCACTCAGATTCGCCCGCAGCCGACGGCGGTCCAACCCTGGCTGTTGGGGAAGTCCCTGGGATACCGGCCCGACAGTTTGCCAGGGGGCTCCCACGTCTGGTTCATGTCGCTGGGGCGGCGTGGCTGGTGGGGCAACACGGCAGGCTCGCCTCGATCGCTCGGCAGGGTCCGCAGAGGCAGCGCCTCGGGGGGAGAACTCGCCTCGCCCGACCGGTCGCCCGGAACGGCCCGGAACAGGCGGCGGTATTCCCTGCACAGGGCGTCGTAGATCGGGGTCGTGGGGACAAGGCCCTGCACATCGCCGGGCACCGGGTCCGGGTCCAGAGCGCTGCGGGCCACCTGAGGTGACGGTTCGTCAGAAGTGCTCACACCACGACCAACGAATGCGAGAACTCTGTGGCGCCGGGCTCTCCTGCTGCGGTTCTGGTGACGGCCCGGGCGATCCACGCCGCGACAGCAGGGGTGGGTCGGTGGCCGAGGTTCGCGTCATCAGGAGGGTGATCTGACCTCCTGACAAGTGACCGATGGAGCAAACACCCAGAAGTCGACGGCCGCCGGCAGCAGCTTTCCCGGAGCGTCACCCCTGCGCAGCCGGGTTGGAGGCTCCGGCGGCGCCACTGCAGTCAGTCCTGTACCTGTGCTGACCCGCCGCTCTACGCGGCTGGGCTGCGGTCGGTGTCCCACTCCGGCCGAGGTGCCCGTCCACAGTTCCGCCTCTGGGAGTCCCGTGTACCTGCCCACCCAGAACGACGCAGCTGCTCCGGCCCACCCGGAGACCACCGCCAGCCACCATTCCGATTCCAGCAGCCTGCCCCGCGGGGAGAGCACGCTCCCGCCTCCGTGCCCTCACACCCTGAACTCCGTCCGGCGGACCGGAGCAGACACAGACGCCGGCCGCTGCGCGTATTGTGCGACATTCGACGACCCGACGGTCGAGCTCGTACGGCGAGCGCAGGAAGGCGACAGTGAGGCCTTCGCGCTTCTCTACAGCACGTACTCCAACCTCGTCTATCGCTACATCTACCAGCGGGTCGGAAACTGGGCGGTCGCCCAGGACCTGACCAGCGACACCTTCATGCGGATGCTGTCCAAGATCGGTATCTTCAGATGGAAGGGCCGCAGGTTCGATGCCTGGCTGGTCACGATCGCCCGCAACCTGGTGATCGACTACTTCAAGTCCAGCCGGGTCCGCCTGGAGGTCAGCACCAGCAATGTGCCGGATGGCTCGGACTTCGAGCGCAGCGCTGAGGAGCAGGTCCTGGAGTCGCTCTCCCAGGCGGCACTGATGACAGTCGTATGCGAGCTGACTGCGCAGCAGCGGGAGTGCATCATCCTGCGTCTGGTCCACGAGTGCACGGTCGCCGAGACAGCCATGATCATGGACAAGAGCCACGGTGCCGTCAAGAGCCTTCTATGTCGCGCGGTACGCAACCTCACCGCGCTGGAGCGAACCCGTCGACAGCGCGAGGAACTTGAGGGCCTGGCGCCGCGCCGGCCACCCCAGGGCAGGAGTCACTCGGGGCTCCACGGTTACCCGAACGGTGTGGGCCGCGCGCCCGAGCCTCGACATCACATGGAAGTTGCCGCCTCCTAGCAACCCCCGGGCCGAGGCCACCCGGTCGGCGCGCGAGGCGGGCCGGCGGCGCAACCCGCCCTGCCGGGCCGCTCTGCCCGTGAGCGCTAGCGGGGCGGCGGCCCCAACCGTCTCCTGAAGCCCCAGTAGGCGACGATGGCCGCCAGCACCAGGACTACGGCCGCCTTCCCGGATGTGCGCGAGGACCAGGCGCTGTCGAGGGACGGCTGCACCGCCGGGGCGGCGTGGCCGGCGGGCGAAAGGCTCAGCCTGGCCGACACGCTGTGCTCGACCATCCCACCGACCAGGCGCAGCTCCACCGTCCACGGGCCGTCCGGCAGCTTCTTGTCCAACCGCACCGTCAACGGCGCGCTGGCGCCAGGCGCGAGCGTGACGCCGAAGGCGATGGGGAACGGCCCAGCTCTCAAGCCGCCGACCCCGTCCATGATC
The DNA here is from genome assembly GCF_000744785.1 of Kitasatospora azatica KCTC 9699. Classification (NCBI taxonomy): domain Bacteria; kingdom Bacillati; phylum Actinomycetota; class Actinomycetes; order Kitasatosporales; family Streptomycetaceae; genus Kitasatospora; species Kitasatospora azatica. The sequence goes on from NZ_JQMO01000001.1 coordinate 68,680, forward strand.
GAAAGATCTCCGCCCATGTCCAAGGGCTGGCCACCGGTGTTATGGACCACTGTGGCGACGCTGGGCTGGTCGTCGGTGCTGCGAGCCGCTGTCAGGCTGTCGATCGTGAAGTCAGGGGTAGCCACGCCTGCGCGGCCGCTGTTTATGCGTACGACGACGCTGCCGGCCGCGCTCTCCTCGGCATGCGGCCACCCGAGCGTTGCGGCTGTCGCTGCCAGAACCAGGGTTGTTGCCAAGACAATGACCTCTCGCGCGCACCGGTTAGGCCAACGAATGAGTCGCCTCCTCGACGAGCCCGCGGTGGCAGGGCCGGGGGATCGGCCGGCTGCGGCCGGGAGCATGGGGACCACGCCCGGCCGCAGCCCATCACGACGCGAGCGCGCGTGGCGGCCCTCAAGGTCGCCCTGGCGCGCGCACCGGTCCTCGCACCCAGCCGCCGCTCGGGCGTTCCATCGGCGGGGCGCGGGCCAAGCCGACTGCGCCTGACCAGGATGTGGTTCAGAAGGCCCGCCGACTTCACGATGCGAACGGCCCGGCTGTGGACACCGGCCGGCCGCCCCCGTACATCCCCAGTACGAGAGCAGTTGAGCCGCACCCCGACCCGATCACGTCCGAACGAACTTACGGAAGCGACCTGGCCGCGCGGCTGGGCGGACACGGACACCCGACGCCGCAGGATGATCCGACGGGACTTCTGAAGCACGTCCTGATGGAGCGGGAACAGGACCGATCATGACGTCCGTCGCCCGAGTGGCGCAGTCGGCGGGTCGGCGGGTCGGCGGGTCGGCCAGGGCCACACCTGCCGTCCGTGCCGCTTGACCGTGCCATCGTGGTCGTAGCCCGCCCGGCCCGAGTCGGGCGAGGCGGCGCCGGCAAGGAAGCCGCACCGCTGTCCGGCCGGCTTCTCAGCACGACGTCATCACCGGTGGGGCACGGGCCTCTTCAGATCGAGGTGAGCCTGTCGCGGCCGAGGAGGATGCCTGATGGCACAGGACCAGTTCGCTCCGTTGACGATCCCAGCCCTGCTTGACCTGCTGGAAGCGGTAGCGGAGGCGCTGGACGTTCCGAGCATTGGCAGCCCCGACCCCATGGAGGCCGGCGAGCAGATCTTACGCGATCGCACACTGGAGGCAATGGTCGCCGTGATGCGGGTGCTGGAGGAACACTCCGGCGCCGGGGCGGCCGCCGCCGAACTGCGCAAGCGCCTTGCCCTTCTCCCCCTGAACGGCTGGCCCACCATGAGCCCGGTCTCCCGCATGACGGGGACGACCCTCATTTGACCAACCGTCAGTACCGGCATCCGCCCTGCAACGTGTCGATCGCTCGGGCTCCTGGGAGCCCTGGCAGCAGCCCGGTACGCGGGCGATTGCGGATTCCTGAATTCAGCCGGCCTTCACATTTGGCTGAAACCGACCAGTACTTGCTTGCCGGATCGCTCAGTCCGTCGTTTCTTGACGGACTGAGCGATCCGGCACCCGGTGCCCTCTCTGCCGCCTCGGCCGGACGAGACCAAGTCGATCTTCTCGGACCATCGGTCATGGCTGCCCGGTTCTCGCTGCCCGGCTGTGAAATTCCCACAGTCGAAATGAAATCATCCCGGAGATCTGCCGGTGACGAATGTTCAGGTCAGTCATTTCGGTTCAATTAAAGGGAAGCCTTGCAGACGGTGGATCGACCGGAGCAGAATACGAGACGTAGTCGTGTGGTGACCATGAGTAGCAACGGGGCTCGTGGGCTCTGGCACTCCCATGCCCCAGTCCGGCAGCCGCCAGGGCGTACCCGCCCGGCTCGTCACCGTGCGCCACCGTGCCGTTAGGGAGCTTTGCCGTGTCTGAAAATCTCACCAGGACAATCGAGTTGACAGTGGAGGACCATGCCTGGCTGACGTGCAGCCAGCGCTCGCCCGGCCTGGCGCGCCGGCGGCTGCGAGACTTTCTGGACCAGGTCGAGGATGGGAGCCGGTTCTCCTGGGTCGGGGAACTGCTGTTGAGCGAGCTGGTCACGAACGCCTGGTTGCACGGAACGCCATCGCAGCAGTTGGTGCGGGTCGGGTTCGCAGTGAACCAGGAGCGGCTGGTGATCGAGGTGGATGACGCCGGCAGCGCGTCACCCGATCTACGTCTGGCGACGGGCGATCAGGAATCCGGTCGAGGGCTGCTGCTGGTCAGCCAGCTCGCACTGGAGTGGGGCTGGCACCCCCGAGAAGGCCTGGGAAAGCGAGTGTGGTGCGCGGTCGGCCCAGAGGACGCGGACGCCGCCGTGTGACGGGGCGCGCTCATGTCGCCGTCGGCGTCGCAGGTGCGGTTGACTGCCGATTTGCGCCGACAGCGGCGGACGCGCACACCGGCCGCGGCGGTGTCCGTTGTCGGGCAACAGACAGACCCCCAGTCCAGGCCGGATCGTCCCGGAGTCGCCTGTCCTAGGACCCATCCACGGAAACGTTCCAGCCAGGATAATTCGAGTACAATTTATCGTCGCCGAGAAATATGGCGCGCATTGTGCGAAATGTCGACCGAAATCACTAGATTTCGTGCAGGCGCGCCGATGGGGGACTCGAGTTGCCCGCTGGTCGCGAGTCCATGCATCCACTCGGACGCGAAATGCCCCCAGAGCCCCTCGCCGAAGGCTGCTGTCGGGTGGTCACCCCGTCCCGAGGTAGCCGCGCCCGTTCTCGGCGGCCGGGCGATGCCGTGCGCGCCTCGTGGCGGTCGCAGTCATGGTGAAGGCTCCCGGCACTGGCGACGTGCCGGTTTCCGACCCGAACCGGGGGTCGACCGGCAGCCCGGGAGAAAGCCCGCTCGCGTCGTTGGCCTTGTCTGGCTCCGCGGCATTGACCCGCATGGCGACCGCGCCGCCCACGAACGGGCTGGTCCAGTACCCGGGCGCGGAGACCGGACCAGCGGCGCCGCGCAGCAACGCGGCGGCCAGCTGGTCGGCGACCGGGGAGCCCCAGCCCGTCACCTGGTCATGGCCGCGCCCCGCGCTGAAACTCTGGTTGGCGCCGACGAGCACATCGTGGAACACCGTGTCGTAGCCGGCGCTTTCGGCCAGCATGTAGAGCCTGGGGTTGGCCTGGCCGAGCGCCGGCCTGCCGGCGCCCGCTGCCTTCTGGTTGTACAGCGCCGTGAACCCCGACCACAGCGGGGCCGCCGCGCTGGTGCCACCCATGACCTGCCAGGCCGGCCCGTCAGAGCCCCGCGTGTAGAGGGCGAAACCAGCGGACGGGTCGGCGGCGGCGGCCACGTCCGGGACGACACGCATGGTGCTGACCCTGTTCGTGCCCCGCTGCCAGGGCGGTCGCCTGAAGACGGCGGAGAGTCCGCCGCCGGCGCGGTCCCAAGCGAGCTCGTACGCGTAGGAATCGCCAATCAGGCTCAGTGTGGTTCCGCCGGTCGCAGTCACGTAGGGGTCCGAGGCCGGGAAGTCGACTGCTTCGAACTGCGAACCGCTCGCGGAGGTGGCGCAGTCCCGTGAGCCGGCATCGCCAGAGGCGGCGAATACGGTGATTCCCTGAGCTGCGGCTTGCCGGAGTGAGTCGGTCACTGCCGTCATGGTGGCCGGAACGGTGTCGGGCTCGCAGGAACCCCAGGACATGGAGATGACCGACACCCGGTTCTCCGCGACGGTCTGGGCGGCCATGTCGACTTCGCCGAGGTCGCTGTTGGGCGCCTCGTACACCAGCTGGGTCGCCTTGGGCGCGACGCCACGGATGATCTCGCTGTCCAGTTCCACCTCGGCCTCGTCCTTCCCCGGGGCATGGTCGTAACTCGCGCCGTCCACCGCGATGGTGGTGACAGCTGGGCCGGACAGACCGAACTGAGTGTCGTAGGTGGCGAGGTTGGACCGTGAATAGCCGTCGAACTCCCACAGCGCCACCGCGGTGCCCGAGCCGTCGGCGCCCATCCGGTCGAGGCGGTAAGCGCTGTTGTACTGGGATGGCACCAGGCCGTCTGGAGTTGTCCTTCCAGCCGTGCTGCCTTGCTGGTCGGCGGCCACCAGAAGCGGCCTCAGCGTGGTGTGACTGCTCAGGCCAGAGACATCCTCGACCACAGCCGCGACGTCCTCCGGCAGTATCAGCGGCCCGTCGTTGGCGAAGAACACCTGGCCTGCCTGCGGATCCCAGTAGTCCCTCTCGTGGGTGCCGAAAGCCTCGCCGATCTCGACGGCCGTCCCGTGAGCCCTGATCATCCGACGATCGGTCCCTGCCGCGTCCACGGTGAGCCCGTGCGCGCCTAGGTACGCCCTGACCCGCCCCAGGGAGGCCTCGGTCGGGCCGAATCGGACGCCGAACTCCTCTGGTGTCAGCTTGCTGCCGTACTCGGCAGAGCCCGGGGAGCTGGCCTCCTGCAGGAAACGGTCCAGACCGTCGCTGTCACGTAGCCGCAGGGCGACGACCACCGAGATCTGCTGGTCGCCCGGGACCACGCCAAGTGGCTGCGAGCGCGCCACTGCGGGAACCTCGATGTCGGGCAGGACCACTCGGGGTGCGGTGCCGCGGCCGTGTTCGTACTCCGCGGCCGCGATCGTGATCAGTGACGTCGACAGGACCGTCAGGGCCGCGCAGACGGCCGCGAGATGGGACCGCAGCATGCGAACTCCTCCTCCACCCGGCCGTACCGGGCTGGTGGTCCGCAGCCCCCCGTGTTACGACCCTGCCCTCAAAGACCCGGCAGCTGGCCAGATATGACGCCACCGCTCGTCACGCGTCCGCGCGGCGGTGATGACGGGATACGGCAGCCGATCACTCAATGGGATGAGCGCACCTCTGGGTACGCGTCAAGGACGTTGCTCTGGCGCAGATCATGGCCAGGACGACAGAGCCGCCCTCGATACCCCGTGACCAGCACGGAGGGCTGCAGGACACAGCGGAGGCGATGAGTGCTCAGTGTTGATGCAGATCCGCTTCGCGTCGAACAACTCCTCAATGCAGGCGAACTGGAGTGCCCCAGGTGCTCCGGAGTCCTGACTGGCTGGGGCCACGGCCGCCCCCGAGCGCTGCGGGGGACTCTTGGATCGAGACTGCTGCTGCATCCACGGCGGGCCCGGTGTTCCAGGTGCGGAACCACGCACATCCTCCTGTCCGAGCTGGCGCTGCCACGCCGAGCGGACACCGTGGCCGTGATCGGAACCGCACTGGAGCTGGTCGCCGCAGGGCGAGGACATCGGCCAATCGCTCACGAACTGGGCCGTCACGAGGCCACCGTGCGCGGCTGGTTGCGCCGGTTCGCGCTCTGCGCGCCTCGCGTGCGCGCCCTGTTCGCGCTACTGCTCGCCGAATTGCGCATTTTCCTCCCCGAGCCAAACGGCACGCCGACCGCCGCAGCCGTGGCTGCGGTCCTGGCGGCCGCACACGCCAGGGGCCAACAGTTTTCGACGGAAGTCGGGTCCCCTTGGGCCTTCGCCTGCCGGATGTCACAAGGAAAGCTGCTGGCAGCGCCGGAATTCCTCTAAAAGATCAACACGAACCGCCTCTGGGCACGGTCCGGTTATCGCTCGACGCTGACCGTAACGTTCTGTAATCCTGTCGTTACGCGATCAGGGGCGGGTTGTCGATCATGGAAATCATTGCGCTGGCGGACCACCGCTGGGCCAAGAGGGCCCCGTGGGGGCGTTGTTCTGCTCCCTCCTCGTTCAGGATCTCACCACTGCCGGCGTGCCTGCGTGTCGGCGCACGCCCCCGGTTCCCCGGCACGTCGACCAAGACGTAGGCAACGTGGCCCTCCCGCGGCCCGCGCTTGACCGACGCGCGAGGGCCTGGGGCGGGCCGCCCGCCGGCGACCTCCTGCTTTCGAATACCGCCGGTCGACAGATCACGGCAGAGGGAGAATTCGCCCGCATATGACGCGGCCGAGCACAGGTTCACCCGACGGCGAGAATCTTTGCTAGTCGCCCGTCGAGAGTGGAATCCTGTGTCGATGATGCGGCACCGGAAACATTCCCACCATGAGGGGAAGGCTTTACCCGGGCTGCATTGAAAGGCGGCTCACGGGGACTGAAATCGGAGAATCTTTCGCGTGTCGGGGCCCCGGCAAGCCGCTTCCAGGCATAGCATCCGCGATGACTTTGCCTACTCGGTCCCGGTGGGCTCGCCTTTCAAGCGACCTAAATAATTTTCGTACATTTGCCCGAGGAGTTGTTTTGTCGCTTCCGACTGAATGCTGCACCTCCGGCGATAAACCATCGTATTCCTTTTCGGCGGCTCAAGATCTCAGCAAGGCAGGAGATCAAGAACTCGCGGATCGCGTTCGTGCTGGCGATGGAGAGGCCTTCGCGGAGCTTTTCAGGCGGCATGAGCGGGCAGCTAGACGCTTTGCCTCGCTCTACGCCAAGGACCCGCATACAGCGCAGGACCTGGTGGCCGAGGCATTTGTTCGCGTGCTCCACGTGCTGAGATCCGGAAGCGGCCCGTCCAGCTCTTTCAGAGGCTACCTGATGACCGTACTCAGGAATATCGTCACAGAATGGTCGAGGATTGCGGACCGCCAGGTGCCGGTGCCGGACGTGACTGCCTACGAGCACGAAACCGTCATCTCGGCCGGCAGCGAAGCACTCAGGAACATGGACCACAGCCTGGTGCTCCAGGCACTCGCCTCGCTGCCGGAACGCTGGCAGGACGTTCTGTGGTACACGGTGGTGCAGGCCGAGGAACCCGCGGATCTCGCGGGCATCTTGGGCATCAGCCCCAACAGCGTCGCAGCCCTCGCCTACCGCGCCCGCGAAGGACTGCGGCAAGCCTACCTGACGGCACATCTGAAGCCCAGGAGCTGGTCCGCGAGGTGCGAGTACTTCGTCGAGCGGCTCGCAACGTACTCGCGGGGGCGGCTGGGGCAGTGCGCGGCCGAGGCCATGCGCGGCCACCTCCAGACCTGCGAGAGGTGCAGGAACATGCACGAGGAGACGCAGGACATCAACAGCACGCTGCGCATGTGACGACCGTGTGCGGCCACCTTCGGACCCACCCCCAGCGCCGTCGCACAGGCGGCCACGACCCACTCACCTCGAGGTCGGTGACCGCCTAGAGGGAACTGGTCGGCCATCATGACGGAGGATCCGCCGCAACCAGCTGATCCGGTACCGCTGCCACCGGATCCATATCCGCCCCACGATGCCTTCGTTAGTGGGGATGTGACTTCACGAACGCAACTCGACGATGTTCCTGAATATGCCGAACCGGGGATATACCTGACCTGTCACAAGGTGGGTGATTGGCTCCTCGTTCCGGAATACAGCGAGCTTTTTGGTGCGCCGAAGGGAGCCTATTTTGAGCGAGCCGGCCACCGTGTCCCGCTGACCCACTCATTTCTCCCCATCGCAGCCCTGTTCCGGGAGCTGAGCCAGCTCGAGGATGCGTACGCTCAGTCGGGTGAAGTGGCCCAGCACAGCAGCGCCGGAACTCCTGAGGTGCCAGAAGAAGACAGCGGAAAAGCCGACGGAGGATTCCATGTATGGCACGCGCGATTTCTCCATTCCCTTCGAAGGCGAAATCTCGGATGAATTTCCGGGAGAGCCATGGGCGACAATTCCTGATCAGAGTTCGTGGCCGGTCGCCGAACACCCGAAGTTCCACGACCTGGCGGAAGTCGACGGGATGCCGGCGTTCGGCGCATCTCGCCGACAGACGATCGACGAATCGGCGGCCGCCCACAGTGCCGGAACCCATTCGTGCCGCGTGCCGGCTCACGGCCGGCGGCGCCACAGTCGTGGCTCGGGCGGCCTCGCCGCACGGGCCGGCCGACTGCTCGGCGCCCTCGCGGGCCTGAGTGCAACAGCATTCGTTCTGATCTTCTGGGTCTCCGCCTTCGGTTCCCTGCGGGACCTGATGGCGTCCCATATCGCCCGGGAGCCGGACCTGATGTGGGAGGCCGTCGTCTACGGACCGTGGTTCCTGGCAGGATTCTCCGGTTTCATCAGCTGGTTCATTAATAGGCATTCAGGGAATTCCTGGGTGATCTGGCGGTATCGGACGGACTCGCTTCACCATTGCGCGCGGATGGCTTGCTCTCATCGCATGTGACCGGCGGTGTCCGGGACTGTGCCTGTATATCGCAGGCCTCCCGGCCTATCCGGTCGGCCGGCCGCGCCGACGTGGTAGCCGCCCGGCAGAACCTCGCCGCACCTCGACATACGGCCGCTGCCGAGAGAGAGATTGCCAGCGGCATATGCGTGACTTCTGCCGCACAAGTAACGCTGTGCGGCGGAAGTCGAAAATTTCCGCACAACCTTCCAGGTCCACTGTGCTACATTCTCGTATCATGTGTCATGTGAAGATTCCTCGAATATCGATGTGCATCTCCTGTCGGCTGCCGGACCCGCCGCTCGCCGCATAAGATTCGTGCCACTGCGGCCAGTGGGTCAGGAGGAGACATTGGAGGCGTTCGGGCTGGCTGAGGCCCAGTCGGTGGCACGGGACTGGAATCGCGGATTCGGGCATATGTATGATTTTGCATCAACTGGCGAGGTGTCATGCAGGTCAGCTCTTCTCAGTGAAGTAGACGACTGCTTGGCTGACCTGATGAGACTCAGAGCGGAGTTCGTCGGCGACGACGTGATCGTTGGCGAACTGGCGCAGCTGAAACGTTTTCGCACGTGGATCACCAGCCAAGCCTGAGGCGCCGGTACAAGCGAGTCGGACAGGAGGACGGATCACGGACGACGTCGCACTCCTCTCCTGCGACACGTGTGGTGGTGGGCCTTCGCGCGCTCAGCTGCGCACGCGGCTGCCGAAGGAATGGGTCGGCCTCAGCGCACCAGCCGCAGCTCGTTCATCGCCAGCTCCTGCCCGGTGTCGGTCGACATCGGGGTCTGGTGCACAGCCGCCGCTGCATCGGCGGCGGCCACGCCGCGTTGGAGGGCCATTGCCAGCAGCCCGATCCGCCAGCTCGCTCTCCCGTCACCGTACGGGGACCGGGTCGCGGCGAGCCGTGCCGGCAGGTCCGCGTCGTCGAGGATTCTCAGCGCGGCTTGCGAGATCTGCTTGCGCTCCGGGACCAGGGTCGCGAAGCCGGCCGTGATCGCCTCGGGCCGGTCGGTGCGGTTGCGGACGACGACCAGCGGCCTCTTGATGACGGTGCATTCCTCCTGCATACCGCCGGAGTCTGAAATCAGCAGTCGCGCATTGCGGGCGAGACCGAGGAATTCCGGGTGTCCCATCAGCGGGCAGCGGTACAGGCTCTGAGCGAGCTTCGCCAGCCCATACGTCTGGATCAGGCCCTCGGTACGCGGGTGCGTCGGGAAGACCACGGGGAGCGGCAGCGACGCCAGTTCACGCAGGATCGTTTCCAGCCGCTCTGGGTCATCGGTGTTCTCGGGTCGGTGGATGGTCGTCAGGACGTACTGGTCCTGCGTCAGGCCATGTCGGGCGAGCATGCCTTGGCAGTCGCTCAGACCCGGCAGAGCGGCAAGTGTTGCCTCGACGATGGTGTTGCCCGTGACACTGATACGTGCTGGGTCAGTGTTCTCGGCGATCAGGTTCGCGGCGTTCTGTTGGGTGGCGGCGCAGTGGACGTCCGCCAGCACCCCGACGACGCGACGATTGTGCTCCTCAAGCACGGTGCGGTCGTGCGAGCGCAGGCCGGCCTCGACGTGGATGATCGGAATGTCGCAGTACTGTGCGGCCTGGGCGCCCGCACTGGTCGAATTGGTGTGGCCCTGAACGATCACTGCGGCTGGCTGGGTCGTGGTGAAGACGGCTGTCAGGGCGGAGATCGCAGTGCCGATCTGCGCTCCCCGGCACTGCCCGTGGACACCCTCGAGGTACGCCTGGGGCTCGGGCAGTGACTGGCTGTGGAAGAGGTCGGCCGACAGACTTTCGTCGTAGTGCTGGCCTGTGTCGACCAGCAAGGCGTTGTCCCCGAGCAGGCGCGCGACACCGGCGAGCTTGATGAGCTCCGGACGGGTGCCGATGACGAGGGCGATCGGGCGGTCGGTCTGACTGAGCATCAGAGGTATTTCCCCAAGGGTCTGGCCGGTCGGCTGGATCAGCATGGACGATCTGACGGGGGCACGACGGTCTCTGGACGTGCGTGGCGAGCGTCGCTGCGTGTCGGATCCGCACCCTGAACGATGATCGTCAGCGCCCGGTGGAAGACACTCATGCAGTGAAAGACTGCGCCAGGCTGCCCCTATGACGCCCGCGGCGGTGATCAGTGCGAAAGGTGCCCGTCGGACGGTTGCGCTCGCCTTCCTCCGCGCCCCGCCAGGCGGGGCAGGCGCTCGGCCGGGTGGGGCGCTGAACGCGGTGGGGACACCAATTTCTGACTGGGACAACGTCGATATCGAGTGAGCCGTCGCGGTTCAGCTCGGCCGCACCACTCCCAGTACGGGCATGGCGCCGAGCGGCGACAGCGACACGGTCCGGCCGGAGCGCGGCGCCTGCACGATCAGGCCGTTGCCTGCGTACAGCGCCACATGGCTGGCGCCCTTGAAGTAGACGACCAGATCACCCGGGCGCAGGTCTCCGTCGGTCACCTTGGGCAACTCACTCCACTGATCCTGGGAGGTCCGCGGGATGTCCACGCCCGCCACGTGCCAGGCCTGTGAGGTCAGACCCGAACAGTCGAAAGCGTCGGGCCCCTGGGCGCCCCAGATGTAGGGCTTTCCGATCTGGTCCAGGGCCCAGGACAGAGCGCGCTCGCCCCGGGAGGCCCACGGGGTGACGGGTTGGGAACCGGCGTCCAGACCGAGGGCGAGAACGGACGGGTAGTCCTCTATCAGGCGCTGCTGGGCGGCGTTGGCGGCAGCGGCCGCCGTGGTCGCCAGTGCGGTCAGGTCCGCTGCGGTGTTCGTCGGCTCCTCCGCGCCGACCGGGGCGGGCGGCTCGGCGTGCGCGGTGGCCGCGCCGACCGGGGCCAGCGTGAGGAGCAGGGCCAAGGGAAGCGGAAGCAGCACGCCGGCGGCGTGGCGACGCCGGCCGGCGATCTTGTCACTGTTGATCACCAAGCCCCCTGGAGAGTGCGGTGCCTGTCGGTGGCGGATGTCGGGCGATGTCCGGGTGGGTTGGGGAGCGGCGCGGGCGACGGCAGCTCGGTCGGCGCTGACGTCGGGCTGCTCGACCCAGTGGCGGGGGCCTGCGGGGCGGGCGCGGTCGTGGTGCCGGCGTTCGGGGAAGAGGGACTCGACGTCGCAGCCATGGGCGGAGAGGGAGCCGTCGCCGGCAGGGGCGTGGGCGGTGCGGATGGCTGCGGGCTGGGGGCAACTGGTGCGGGAGTGCCGGCTTCCTGGTGTTGCGGAGCAGCAGTGGCCTGCGGCGTCGTCGCGGGGGCCGCAGCCACGCTGGGATTCCCGCCGACGCCAGGAGTCGTCCCGGGAGCATCGACGTCGCGGCCCACCGGGGTGAGTCCGGTGTCCGGCAAAGCCAGCTGGTGGTTCAGACCGATCCGCGAGTCCGTCTGCGCATAGCGGACGGTCCAGCTGAGAACCGCCATCAGATAGACCCGGGAGCTGTTGTACGAGAGCACTGCCGTTGACAGTTGCTCAGGGTCCGCTAAGTCTCGATTGCCGGCACACAGGAGGGCGCCTACGCTCGCGGCGGCATCGAAGATGTTGTTCGGGTCCGGGGCCGTGCCCGGGCGGCTCGCCACGGCCCACTGCCTCCATGCGCTGGGAGCAAGCTGCATGGGTCCCACCGCGTCAAGCACGGTGTCGTCCGGAGCCGAGGCGTCGGGATCCGGCCTCGCGGTGTCGCTGGTCCCGGTGCCCTGCTGCCCGACGACCGGTGCGAGCGCGGTCCCGTCGGATGCCAGCCGCCCTTCGTTGGCGTGGTCCGAGGCGATCTTGCCGATCGCGGCCAGCAGCGCCCAGGAGAGGTGGCACTGAGGGCTGAGGACCGCGCGTTCGGCTGCCCCTCGCTGGTAGGCCGCCAGCGCGGTGCCCGGGATCATCGCGTCATCGGCTGCCGTGGGCGGACGGACGTTCAGGGCACGATTGCCGGAGGAAGTCGACGCCGATCCGGCCGTGGCAGGCAGGAGGGGGCGTGGCCCGGGTCCCGGGGGCAGTGCGGGTAGGCGTGGCCTGGGTAACGCCAGGTCGTAGGAGACCGGCCGAAGAGTCTTGCGTTCGGGGTAGTCCACCCGCCGCTGGGCGATCGAGTGATCCACGCCCTGGGGTAAGGCGACTGTGGCACAGAACGCCATGAGAACGGCTGCCATCAGCAGCCTGACCCGGGGCCCGCGTGGCCCGGCTCTCGATACCAGGACGATGGCGGGTTGCCGATGGTCGGGGTCGACAGGGTGCATGGGCTGGGCCTCGGCGCTCTCTTGACGGTCACACGGATGTGAAGGCTGACGCGCTTCACCACAGGTGAGAGCTGTGACTTGATCCGGTGACGCCGCAGTGCGCCTTTGGGGGAGGGGCCCGCTCGCAGTCTGGCGGGAGCTCTTCGTCGACGGGACGACGCGTCCTGCCCGGCCCCGGCAGAGCCCGGCCGCGGGGTAGTCCTCGGCGAGCCGCCGACGAGGACGGCTGGGGAACCCAGCGCGCTCCCGGCGGGCGCGCCTGTTCCCCAGCCGTCCCGGATACCGGCCCCGGGTCAGAGGAAGTACATCAGGTCGACTTCCCCGTCCGCCCGGTAGGAGAAGACCGCCTCCCCCGGTCCCTGCGCCGGCGGCAGGTTGAGGAAGTGGACGGCGTCGGCCACCGTCGCGAAGGTGAGGACGTGCCAGGTACGCGTGATGGCCGAGATCGCGTTCTTGAGGGAGGGGGCCTCGATGATGGACACGCTCATGGGAGTGGCTCCTTCTGGGACGAGAGGTGAGGTCGCCAGGGAATCGGGCGACAGAAGGTCACTTACCCAAAGTAATGACTTATATACGAAGAGTTATTCCTTTTGGAGCGCACACAGATCCCCGGAGGGCGTGTGACGGGCAGAGCGCCTCGAGAATCCGGGCCACGGCGCAGCGGCGGGCTACCGGCGGACGGATGTGAGGTGGGCGAAGACGACGACGTTGGCGACGTAGTCCTTGCGGTTGCGGTCGTACACACCGCCACAGGTGATCAGGCGAAGTTGCGCGTCGGGGGCGTCGTCGTACACCTCGTGGTCAGGGAAGGCGTCCTTCGCGAAGGCCTTGACCGAGTCGACGGAGAACGTCGCGACAGTGCCGTCCGCACGGGTGATGTCAATGGTGCTTGCCGGCTTGAGGGTGCTGAGCGGCAGGAACACGGCCGGTCCGGTCTTGGTGTCGACGTGTCCCACGACCACTGCGGTGCCGATCTCGCCGGGAGTGACACCGCCTTGGTACCAGCCGACCAGGTTCTTGTCGTCCGCCGGTGGCGCGCTGAGCTTGCCGGAGCTGTCCAGTGCCAGCGCGACGAAAGGCGCATCCACCTGAATCTGAGGGATCCGCAGGCGGTTCGGCGGCGAGCTGGGCAACGACGGCCTCGTCGGTGATGTCGTCGCGGGCGCGGGAACGGACGGGGAACTGGGAGCAGGGGAGCTCGGACCGGAGGGGGCCGGGGCGATGGTGGCGCGGGGGGCCGAGCTTGTGCCGGACGTGGGCGTGCCGACTTGGTGGGTGGGCAGCGGTGCGGCCGATCCGGTCGCCGCGAGGGATTGGTCGATCAGCCCGAGGCTGACCGCGATCGCGCCAGCGCTCAACCACAGCAGCCACCGGTTCCACACGCTCCTTTGCGCGGGCTCCCGCTTTGGCGACGGCGTGGGCTCGGCCGGACCCTCCATACAGCATCGCCTTCCATGTTCGAGTCACGGGACGTGGGCTTCAAAACGTCACCGTGGTGGGCGGAGCGGCAGCCCCAGGAGGTGGCCGCGCACCGCCCGCCACGGTGACGGGCTGAGATGACTCAGAGCGCGCCGAGGGAGCCCTGGCGACGACGGAGTGCGTAGGCACCCACGCCCAGGCCGCCGAGCAGCAGAACCACACCGCCGGTCAGGTTGGTGCCGGACCCGGCAAGGCCGCCGCCTCCGGCGTGGATGCCGCCGTGCGGGTGCCGGTGCTCCTTCTGGGGGTCCTCGCCCTTCCGCTCCTCGCCCTTCCGCTCCTCGTCCTTCTTGTGCTCCTCGGCCTTGTGCTCCTCGGCCTTGTGCTCCTCGCCCTTCCGCTCCTCCTCCTTCTTGTGCTCCTCGGCCTTGTCGGAGGGCGCGTGCCCGCCGTCGGCCTGCTGGGCGTTGACCTTCGCCTCCGGCTGGTTGGGGCTGCCGGCGAAGGCGACGCCAGGAGAGGTGAGGGCAAGCGCAGCCGCGACGGCCACGCCGGTGAAGAGGGCTCTAGTGGAACGCATCAGAGGATTCCTTCCAGCGCTTCGACGCCAGCTGACCGGTCGTCAGCTGAAGAATCGTTTCCGCGCCTCGATGTAGTGGAAGGGGCCGAGCCTCGATGATGATGCGCGGTGCGCTCTGGATGGGTGAAGGCCCGTCTACTGAGGCGCTGTCACACTCCCAGGAAAAAAACCACTCTCCATGTGCATATAGTTACAGAGTGTCATATTCCGTCCCGCTGCCGCCCTTGCCACGCCGTTGTCGCGGGAGCTGGACGCCGGCCTGCCCGACGGACTCCCGATGCGTCTCGAACTCACCGCCGCAGCGCGGGGATGTGCCGGTGGCCCCGCGATCGCTGGGCGGGGTCCGACGCCGCGCTCATCCGCCGGGCGACAGACCCACCAGGAGTTTCACCGTGAGCATCGCACGTCCCTATTCCGACTACAACGAACACCTGCCGACCCAGGACGACGACGACCTTCCCGCGTCTGCGGCCCGGCAGGCGCTGGAGCGCGAGCAGCCGAACGACATCGAGGCCGAACAAGCTGTACTGGGCGCCATGATGCTGTCCACCACGGCCATCGACGACGTGATCAACGTGCTTCGCAGCCCCGGTGACTTCCACCGGCCCGCGCACGAGCTGATCTGCAACGCGATCCTGGCGATCTACGACCGATGCGGCGGCGAGGGCAACATCGACCCGATCCGGGTAGCCGGCGAGCTCACCAACCGCGGAGAGCTGCAGAAGGCAGGCGGCGTCAGCTACCTGCACACCTGCATCAACACCGTACCCACCGCCGCGAACGCCGAGTACTACGCGGAGAAGGTCCGCGACCTGGCGGCGTTTCGCACCATGATCGAGGCCGGCGTCCGAATGACCGCCCAGGGTTACGCCGCCATGGGCGACGCTCCACAAGCCATCCAGGCCGCCATGGCTCAGCTCCAGGCGCTCGTGGCCGGCACCGTCGACACGACGCCGCGTCAGTCGGTCGCGGATCGTTGGCAGGCGTTCATCGACGAGCAGGAGGCGGGGATCGACCCACGCGCGCTCGACACCCCCTGGCCAGACATCAACGAGGTGATCCAGCTGCTGCCCGGCCAGCTCATGACGGTCGGCGCCGCGACTGCCGGCGGCAAGAGCCTGTTCGGGATGAACCTGGCCGCGCACGTCGCACTGCACCGCAACCGGCCGGTCCTGGTGGCCAGTATGGAGATGGGCGGTGGCGAACTGATGGCCCGTCTGACCTCCGCCGAGTCCGGCGTCTTCCTCGACCGCCTGGTCCGGCACAAGCTCGAGGACGCGGACTGGGACCGCATCGCGCGAGTCGGCTGCCGGATGGCGAACGCCCACAACTTCATCCTCGACGACAACTCCGGCCAGACCCTGTCGAAGCTGCGAGCCAGGCTGCGCTGGATGGCCTCGCGTGGCAACCCGCCCGCCATGCTGGTCGCCGACTACCTGCAGCTGATGACGCCGGAGAACACCAAGTCAACTTCCAACCGGGCACACGAGATCGGCGAGATCAGCCGGGGTCTCAAGAAGATCGCGGGCGAGTTCGAGCTCCCGGTCGTGGCGTTGGCCCAGTTCAACCGCGGCGCGGCCGGACGTAGGCCGCTCGTCTCGGACTTCAAGGAGTCCAGCTCGATCGAGCAGGACAGCGACATCATCGTCCTGCTGCACCGCGAGCTCGCCGAGGACGGCACCGACACCGGACCCACCGCCGGAACGGTCGAGGTGGCCATTGCCAAGAACCGCAACGGAGCCAGCGGCAGGACGGTCCGGCTGGGCTTCCAGGGGCACCGGGCCCGGTTGGTCACCATGGCACAGGGCTAGTGCCGCGTCAGGCAACCTTTGCCCGTCAAGGAGCGGCGTCCGGTGCGTGCTCTCGGCGTGCCGGCCGGAAGTCCTCGTACTGGACGTACTTGGGCTTTCGGCCGGTGCGGCGAGAGTGCGTGCCGGGCGTCGCGACGGGGCGAAGGTTGCCTGACGCGGCACTAGTTCCAGCGGCGGACCTGGCTCTCCAGGGTGGGCGTTGACACAGTGCGGCCGCGGCTGCGCAGCAACAGGGCGCATGGGTAAGCACACTGTTTCGCGCACTGAGTGTTCGAACCCGAATTCACTGGGAAGAAAAGAAGCATGCTGACAATCAGACGGTCGCAAGTGCTCCCCCGCGCGCAAAGCTGGGTGGGTATCGGCCTGGTATACGACCAGGCCAATACCCACGATGGGTACCGCACGGACTGCTCAGGCTATGTGTCGATGTGTTGGGACCTGGGCTACTCGGACGACACGACAGGATTCGTTCCGAACGGCGAGGCCGCTTGGATTCCCAAGGCAGACCTGAAGCCGGGTGACGCGATCCTGAACGACGCCGCTGGTAACGCGGGGCATGTCGTTCTATTCGGCGCTTGGGCAAACGAAGCTCAATCCTCATACCTCGGATACGAGTTCACGCCTGCAGGTGTCCTCTGCCACACCATCCCGTACCCCTACTTCGCCGGGCACGGCACCTTTCGACCCGTCGCCTGTCTCACCGTCGCCAGCGACCCACCCACCCCACAGGAGAAAGACATGCCCTCAGGTATCGAGATCACCACCGGCAGCAATGCCATCAGCTTCCCCGTCGGCAGCTGCTCCAACGTCTCGTTCTTCTGCGACAACACCCTGTTCGGAAAGCCGAAGGCGCAGCTGCGCGTGGTCATTTGGGCCGTAGGATCACCTCCCGTGGTGCGCACGATCCAGGTCGGCAACGACAACAGCGCCCAGACGGCACTCGTGTTCCCGAACCCGGGGCTCACCCACAGCGTCACCACCACCCGGGTCGACGCCGAGACGTTCCCGATCGGTGTCGAAGTCTCATGAGCCGGATGTCCTGGAGCAGCGATCCAACGGCCGCCGGACCGCCCCCGGTAGCGACGCGCGGCCCCATCCCCACCTCCATGATCGACTTCTCCGGCGCCGGATCCTGGGGCTCGGGAATCGGCCCGTGCGGCAGCTACATCGCGCAAGCCCTCAACGCACTGGGCATCACCGGAACTGCCGCCCGGGTCAGTTGGACCGTCGGATTCCTCACCATCGCCTCACGGGAGTCGGGCTACAACAGCCCCCTGTACCAGATCAACCTGACGGACTCGAACGCCGTGGGACCCCCAGTGCCGAACGACTCGGCCCACCCGGGTGCGCCCTTCCAGTGCTCGCGTGGTGTCGCCCAGTGCATTCCCCAGACCTTCGCCGAGAACCACCAGGCCGGCACCTCGTACAAGATCTATGACCCGGTGGCGAACTTCGCCGCGGCGATGAACTACGTCATGGCCGCGTACGGCGTCTCACGTGACGGCCATGACCTGGCCGCGAAGGTCCAGCAGGCCGACCCGAACCGTCCTCCCGCCGGGTACTGAGCAACTGCGGTCATACCCGCCGGCCAGCCTGCGCACCGATGGCTGACCGCCATCACCCTGCTCTGGTCGTCGGTCCACGATGCGGCCACACAGGCTTTGACTGAGCTTCAGCGTGCCCTGCCCCTGCTGAAGTCGCCGTCCCGACAGCATCGTTGGAACCAAGCCATGGGCGCTGTCGCCCCCGACCGCCGCCTGGCTCCACTGCCGGAATGGCAATGTCACGACGAAAGCACCATGACCGAGTCGGCCGGCCACTGCCACATGGCCCCCGAACCCTTGTCAGCTGAGGCAATGTCGCCTGCCTGCGCGCGTCAGGCGGTTCGCGCTCCGTCCCTAGCCCCTTGATGAATGAGCGCGGAAAGGGCCCCCCGGGCCCGGGTCCGGCGGCAGCCGGACTTCCGCGATCGGCGCAGTACAGCCCAGCTTGCCTCATCGCTGGGTCAGCGCCGGCGACCAGCCATGGTGGCGGTAGCGGCACGTACGGTCAGCCCACCGGAGGGTGCCGGTCGAGCCAGACTGCCTGGAGGCTGCTGGTAGGGCCTGGGCTGGCAAGCGCTGAGTCGCCGGGAGCCGACCAGGAGACCGGACTCCGTGACGGGTAGCCGGGTGCTTGCTGTCTTTAGTAAGAGGGCCCGAGGCAAAAACTGGCTCTGACCTGCTGGTTCGCGGAACCCAATGTCTGGTCCTAGCGGACACTAGAGGCCACGCAGTGACCAGTAAGCGGGGACACTTCTGGCAAATCTTGCGGATACCTCGAAGATTCTGGCTGGCTCGTTCCACCTGGAGGATGACGCTGTTCCTCGTGAAGTGTCCCCGAATGGGGACACTTCACGAGGAACTGTCCCGAGGTGAGGACAGTAACTTGCGGATTGCTCGAAGATTTCCTGCCGTGGCCGTCAACTCTCGATCATGTGGCCGATCCCTGGGGAAGCGTCCTGAACAGGGCTTCCAAACTTCGAGGAATGCGCAACTTTCGCCAGTTGCGTCGACGGACTGCCACGTGAGGCGTTGGAAACACAATGACCGCGCCTGCCCCGGTCCGGTCCGGTCCGTTGACGTGTCCTGCGACTCGCCGCAAGAAATCTTCGAGGTAGTCGCAAGATCCGGTACTGTCTGGGCGTCAGAACGGTCCCCTGGAGGTCACGTGCAACCGGAACCACGGAGTGGCTCTCTGCGGCCGGCAGGCAAGCCGCGCCGCCGAACCGGGCCAGCGACGGAGCCCGAGCTGGTCAGCCTGCTGGATCAGTTCGGCGAACAGCTCGCGATGGACTTGCTCGGAGCGAGTGCCCGGCCAGTCGACGAGGTCACCGTCAAGTTCCGTCCCAGGCGTGCCAGCCACGACATGGCCGGATCGATGGGCTACTCACTGACCAGCAATTGGTTCTTGGCCAAGGTGCTGGCACGGTGCATCGTCGCTCACCGGCTCTCGCCCGTCGAGGTCGCGGTTCTGCTGCACATGATGGGGTCCCAGACACGAGGCGAACTCGTTCAGACCCAGGTGGAGATGGCCAAGGAGATCGGTGCCGCTCGCAGCAGCGTGAATAGCGCGATCGGCCGACTGTGCGAACTGAACTACATTCGCCGCCATCGGGCACGGGGGCGCTACGACGTCAACCCACGGCTATGCTTCCGAGGCAACGGCGATGAGCAGAACGGCGTGCTGGCCCACGTGAGGGCGGAGCAGCTGGCCAGTGAGTTCCCCGATACGATCGGGCCTGAAGACTTCGCCCGCGAGAGCTGAGGGAGAACGATGGAGATCACTCCTTCCGGTGTGCTCGGTATGATCCACAGGCTGCAACTCACGCCCACGGCCATCGCGGTTCTCGGGATCATGTCCGAGCTGCAGGCGTCCGGTGGAGCGGTCAATTACACGCAGGTGGACATGGCCGAGCGGTTGGGCGTCCTGGAATCGGCAGTCAGCCGCGGGATGAAGCTGCTCGTGGCGCGGAACCTGGTGATCCGCAGCGGTGACGGCCGCGGTCACAGCTACCGGCTGCACCCGTTCATCGCGAAGTACAGCTCTGAGCGCGAGATGGAGGCCGCACTGCGCGCGGCGGCGGTCGAGGTGCGCGAGGGCCGTATGCCGGACATCGCCGCGCCGCTGTATCGCAAGCAGCCGCCGCGTGCCGGTCGGCCGAACCTGGTAGCGGTCTGAATCATCGGTCGGTCCGTTCAGGACCGGCCGTTCTGCCGCCTGTCGCGCGCAGGCGCCGGTTCCATGTGGCTGCCGAACACCATCTCCGACGGGACAGTCCCCCCACCACTGTCCGATGACGGGTTCCGATCGATCGCCGCTCAGGTAGGGGACGACTCATGGGGCCCGTCCCGCTGCACGGCAGGTTCCGTGCGGCAGGACAGGCCCAGGCCCGGCGCGCGCCCGCGGAGGTGCGCTCGGGCGCCGCAGAGCGCGCCCTACCCGGCACCCAGGTGGTGAGTCATGCCGCTGGCGAGTGTGCGCCCCGGACGCTGTGGGTTCGGGCAGCGAGCCTGACTGCCGCCCCACCGACGAGAAGCAGCACGGTGCTGGCGATCGCGCAGGCCGGCACCGACGACGCGCCAGTGGCAGCGAGCTCGCCGTGATGGCCGTCGCCACGGCCCGGGGGATCGCAGTGGTGCCCGTCGCCACGGCCCGCGGGATCGCAGTGGTGCCCGTCGCCACGGCCCGCGGGATCGCAGTGGTGCCCGTCGCCAGGGTGTTGGTCTTCCGGGCAGGGCGGCTTGGGGGAGGCTTCCTTGACGGTCAGTGTGAAGGTCTGGGTGGCATCCGGTCCGGCCGAGTTGTGGGCCGTCAGCGTCACCACGTACGAGGCATTGGAACCCGCCGCCGGCGTGCCGGAGATCGAGGCGGTTCCGTCGCCGTTGTCCTCGAAGGCCACACCCGGCGGCAGCGCTCCGGACTCGGACAGTCTCGGTACCGGCACGCCCGTCGATGTGACGGTGAACTCGCCCCTGTGTCCCTGCGTGAACGTCACCTCATCCGCGCTGGTGATCGCAGCCGCCTGCGTGTGGATGCCGAGGAGTACCGACACGCTGTTGGCGTCGGTGTTGACGACGGCCAGGTCCGGCCGGCCGTCGGTGTTGAGATTTCCCACCGTGAGAGCGAACGGACTTGATCCGGTGGGGTAGTCGTCCTTCGGCTGGAAGGTGCCGTTCCCGACGCCGCGTAGCACTGACACGGCGTTGGAGCCGGTGGCAGCGACGGCGAGGTCGAGGTGACCGTCACTGTTGAAGTCATCCGCTACCAGCGCGTACGGCGAGGCCCCGGTGGGGTAGTCGTCCTTCGGCTGGAAGGTGCCGTTCCCGACGCCGCGTAGCACTGACACGCTGTTGGAGCCGGTGGCAGCGACGGCGAGGTCGAGGTGGTTGTCGCCGTTGAAGTCGCCTGTTGCCAGGCCGGAGGGTGTTGATCCGGTGGGGTAGTCGTCCTTCGGCTGGAAGGTGCCGTTCCCGACGCCGCGTAGCACTGACACGCTGTTGGAGCCGGCATTGGCAACCGCCAGGTCGAGGTGGTTGTCGCCGTTGAAGTCACCTACCGCCAGTGCCAACGGTGTTGATCCGGTGGGGTAGTCGACTTTCGGCTGGAAGGTGCCGTCGCCCACACCGCGTAGCACCGACACGGTCGCGGCACCGGCATTGGCAACCGCCAGGTCGAGGTGGTTGTCGCCGTTGAAGTCGCCTGTTGCCAGGCCGGAGGGTGTTGATCCGGTGGGGTAGTCGACTTTCGGCTGGAAGGTGCCGTCGCCCACGCCGCGTAGCACTGACACGGTGTTGGAGCCGAGGTTGGCGACGGCGAGGTCGAGGTGGTTGTCGCCGTTGAAGTCACCTACCGCCAGTGCCAACGGTGTTGATCCGGTGGGGTAGTCGACTTTCGGCTGGAAGGTGCCGTTCCCGACGCCGCGTAGCACTGACACGGTGTTGGAGCCGGCATTGGCGACGGCCAGGTCGAGGTGGTTGTCGCCGTTGAAGTCCCCCACCGCCACCGAACGCGGCGCGCGCCCGGCCGCGTAGTCGGCTGCTGGGGCGAAAAGCGGTGTGGCTGCACGTGCGGCCCCGGCTGCGGCCACCATGGCCGTGATCGTTAGCAGGACCGTCATGGCTAGTCGTCTCAAGGCCGACTGCTGCTGTCCCGGCATCAGGACTTTTGTGGGCTCCATGCGAACAGCGTGCAGGCAGGTCGCCAGATAATGCTCGTGCATTGCCGAGGGAATCAGCAATCACTCGATTCGCTCAGGCAGCCGTCATAGCCGAAGCGGGGAGCGGAATTGTGAGGCCACTATGCCTGGTACCGCCCCGAGAGTAGAAATTGCGGTTCGTATGACGCGACATTCCTGAGAAAGTTTGGCGGTGTCGCGCTGGCTGCGATGCCAGATCGGTCAATATCCATGCCGTACAAGGAATTTGACGAATTGGTGTGGAATGGTACGACGGGGGAGTGGGGTGAATGATTTCTGCAGGATTGCGCCGCAGGCGCTCTGCTGTTCAGGTGACGCTCTCTCGCTACCATTGCCGCCGCCCTAATGCAAATGGCTCACTGTAGGTATCCGACAGGGTGAACCGCTCGTCGGCCCCACGGACCATTCGGGGCCGGTGCAGGCTACCGGCACCGGCGGAGCGCAGGATCCACCGGCTCGGCTGCTGAGGCAGCCCGAGTCGGCGCACTGGGACCACCCGCAACGTCAGAAGGGGCCGACGTATTGCGAATCCACGTCTTGGACGGCTTGCAGGCCGCCGCGCCGGGCCTGGATTCGGAGTCCCTGCCGACCACCACCTACATGCTCACCCGAGTACCGGCCCTCGGATCTTCGTCACTCCTCCTTCTGAGTCGAGCGACCTGAGCACCAGGTCGGCCCGAACCCGGGCTCAGAACAACGGACCTTTCCAGAGCCGGACGCCGATGTGGCCACGTCGACCGTCGGGTTTCCGGGCGGTCGCCGAGCTGGCGACTTCACGCGTCGGCGAGTCCAAGTGCGCACCGGGCGCTGACGAGCGCGCCGAAGCACCTGATTCCGCCGAAAGATCGCTCTCGTACACATCCACCAAACCCGATCAGGAGGTACGTCATGCCCATCAGCCCGAACCAGGGATCCACCGGCGGCGGAACCACGGTGACGATCACCGGCACCAATCTGGCCGGCACCACCGCTGTGAAGTTCGGCAGCAAGTCGGCCGCCATCACCGCCAACACCCCCACCTCGGTCACCGTCGTCTCCCCCTCGGGAGCCGGCGTGGTCAGCGTCATCGTGACCACCGCGGGCGGGAGCAGCAATCCGCTGTCGTTCTTCTACATCGGCCCGCCGTTCAAGGCATCCCTGAGCGGCACCTCCGGGCCCACCTCGGGCGGGAACACCATCACCATCAACGGGACCGGCCTGTCCACCGCCTCGGCCGTCAACTTCGGTCCCAACAGTGCGACCCCGACCGTGATCTCCGACAGCCAGCTCAGCGTCACCGTGCCGGCGGGGACCGGGGCGGGGTCAGTGCCGGTCACCGTCGTGACGGCCGGCGGCACCAACAACGGCCTGTCCTACACGTACGAGGACGCGCCGACGGTCAACACCATTTCGCCCAGCTCCGGTTCGACCTCCGGCGGGACCGCAGTGACCATCACCGGCACGAACCTGGCCACCACCCAGTCGGTCACCTTCGACGGCACGTCGGCGGCGTTCTCCGTCATCAACAGCACCACGCTGTCCGTTGCCACCCCGCCGGGAACCGCGGGCGCGGTGGACGTCGTGGTCACCACCACCGGCGGTAGCGCCACCATGACTGGCGGCTTCACCTACGTGGCCGGCCCCGGTATCTGACACCGGCCCGCCGCGTACTCGGCATGTCCACCCTGCCGGGCACCACCTGCGCCTGGGCAGAGGCACACCGCCTCTGCCCAGGCGCACCATCACAACCCTCCGCTCTGAGGCGAGCCTGCACCTTCGCCCCGGAGCCACTCCCTGTGAGGAGAGCGTCCATCAACACCTCCCAGAACTCCGACTCGGCGACCGCGCCGACAGTGCTGTCGGCCGCACCCGCCTTGACGTCGATCAGTCCCAATCAGGGAGCCGGATCCGGGGGTACCTCCGTCACCCTCACCGGCACCAATCTGGTCGGAACCACCTCGGTGAAGTTCGGCACGGCTGCCGCAACGTCCTTCGTCGTGGTCTCCGGCACGCAGATCGCTGCTACCGCGCCTCCCGGCAGTGGGACGGTTCAGGTCACCGCGACCACGCCGGGCGGTACCAGTAACGGTGTCTCCTACACCTATCTGCAGGTGCCGACTCTCAGCTCGCTGGCCCCGGACAAGGGGCCGGTTGCCGGCGGGAACACGGTGACTTTGACTGGCACGAATCTGACGAATGCCACGGCCGTGAGTTTCGGTGCCACTGTGGCGTCCTTCGTCGTGGTGTCCGCCACCCAGATCATCGCTACCGCGCCTACCGGCAGCGCCGGCCCGGTCAACGTGACTGTCACCACGCCGGGTGGCACCAGTAACGGTGTCTCCTACACCTATCTGCAGGTGCCGACTCTCAGCTCGCTGGCCCCGGACAAGGGGCCGGTTGCCGGCGGGAACACGGTGACTTTGACTGGCACGAATCTGACGAATGCCACGGCCGTGAGTTTCGGTGCCACCACGACGCCCTTCGTCGTGGTCTCCGCCACCCAGATCGCCGCTACCGCGCCTACCGGCAGCGCCGGCCCGGTCAACGTGACTGTCACCACGCCGGGTGGCACCAGTAACGCCCTCCCCTACTTCCTCCTCAACCCGCCGACTCTCAGCTCGCTTGCCCCGGACAAGGGGCCGGTTGCCGGCGGGAACACGGTGACTTTGACTGGCACGAATCTGACGAATGCCACGGCCGTGAGTTTCGGTGCCACCACGACGCCCTTCGTCGTGGTCTCCGCCACCCAGATCATCGCTACGGTGCCTCCTGGTGGCGGGACGGTTCAGGTCACCGCGACCACGCCGGGTGGTACCAGTAACGGTGTCTCCTACACCTATCTGCAGGTGCCGACTCTCAGCTCGCTTGCCCCGGACAAGGGGCCGGTTGCCGGCGGCAGCTCGGTGACTTTGACTGGCACGAATCTGACGAATGCCACGGCGGTGAGTTTCGGTGCCACTGTGGCGTCCTTCGTCGTGGTGTCCGCCACCCAGATCATCGCTACCGCGCCTACCGGCAGCGCCGGCCCGGTCAACGTGACTGTCACCACGCCGGGTGGCACCAGTAACGCCCTCCCCTACAGCCGCGTTCAACCACCTGGCATCTAGAAGCCTGGAACCTGGTTCTGGCCCCTGTCGGCCGACGCGCGATGCGGGGCCAGACCGGTTTCAGGCGAAGGGTCATCAGATCGGCGAACCGGTCGGGCGGATGTCCGGGAGCTACCGCGCAGGGTGCGCACGTCGGCACTGGCACCCGGGCGTCGACCTGCTGCTCCTACACCTCACTGTCGCAAGTGGAACAGCAGATGGCGGTGACGCTCACCCCGTCGAGCACGGGACCGTAGGCCGAGGAGGTCGTGCTGACGAAGCTCAGCGTCGTCAGCTGGTAGCTGGCAACGAACTGGAAGCTCTGCGTGACATAGCCCATGTCGGCCGTGGACTTACCGCCGACGTCGAAGGTGAAGTCCTGGACGTCGGTTCCGTTGACTCGCACCTGACCCGTCTTGATGAGCGGCAGGCCGTTCGGGTTACCGGCCAGGGCGTAGCTCACCAGGTACCGAGTCCCGGGGTTGGTGGCGAAGCTCTGCGTGACAGTACCCGCCTGAACCCCGCTCAGGTCCACGGACTGGTCGCCGTCGGCGGCCGCCCAGAACCCCGCACCGATCAGGTCGACCGAGCCTCGGGTGACGGTCCACGGTCCGATGCTCTGCCCGACGACCACAGTCGTGAAGCCGCCCGAGGGCGCGGTCGGCTCCTCGAAGCTGCCGTCGCTGAACGCGGGCGGCGAGACCACGGCGCTGGGCAGGTGGGTGGGGCCGTGTTGGCTCGCCGTGGCATGTGCGGGGCCGACGGTGGTCAAAAGAGCGACGGTCATGAGCATGGTGCCCAGTAGCGTATGACGGTGCCGCATTGCTTGTCCTCCGGAGTGAAGTGCGATGGCACGCAGACGAAAGGGGGGATCTCCGCCCTGGTGGAGCGGCAAGGAAGCCGATCATGATGTTCGGGCCGAATCTCACATTTCGGACCACTGATCAGGCACCTATCCGACTGGTTTCCCGCCAGGAATCGAGCCGTCGACGAGCAACGGCGAAAAGGCGCGCCGCCGGCGCAGACCTTGGTCGGGCGCGCGAGAGGGCGGCAGGACAAGGGGGTACCCCCTCACGGCCCCTGACGCGACGACAGGCGGCGCCGCGCTGTGGCGGCGGGACGCCCTGGGTGCTGCCCCGGCCGAACGCGCTCCGCTGCATCGGTACTGGCCGTTGGCCAGTACCGGGTCAGCGTGTCGGCTACCGGCCGGGTGCGGCGTCCTCGAGTGCGGCGAGCAGTCGGGCGTGGACGGCGGTGGCGGCTTCGCGGGTGACCGGGTCCTGGTCGTCCAGGTGGGCGGCGATCAGTTCGGCGGCGGCCGCCAGTACGGGCACCGGGACGGTGGCTTCGCGCAGGTGGAGCATCTGGGCGGCGGCCCGCTCGCCGGGTGTGGCCGTGGTGTGGGCGGTCGGGATCAGGGCGCTGATCCCGCGGGGGAGGTGCTGACTGCCGGTCATCTGATCATTGTCCCGTTTCCGGCCGGTGGTGATCACCATGGGCAGCCGGTGTGGGCCGCTGGGGCGGTGCAACCGCCCGCCGGACCGGACGGTCACGGGTGTAGTTCTGCACCCGGGCGCACTGCTCTGCGTTGGTTGCCGCCTGCGTACGAACATGGCGGCCGCTATGGCGAGGGCGCGTGCGCGGCATCGCCTCTGGCATCGGCGCAGACGCCAGATCCCGGATCGACTTCCTGGCCGGTTGGCGGCATCGCTGAGAAATCTGCGGCTCCGGTACACGGTGACGGCCCGTCGGGCCTCTCAGCTGGTGTCGGGCCATGCCGGCCCGACCTTCGAAGGAGGGGAACCGGATGAGTACGGCAGCCGTTGTCCTGAGCGTCGTGTCAATCATCACCGGCAAGGCATGTGTGCTGGCTGGTCTGTGGCTACGCCTGCGGTGGCGAACCCGGCACGAGCAGGTACAGCGCCAGCACCTTACTTCGGTCACCCGCTCGATCGCCGACGGCGGACGGGTAGAGATCGTGGAGCGTCGGCCCGACGGCCACAGCATTCACATTCAGGTCGCCCGCGGCCAGGAGATG
Organism: Kitasatospora azatica KCTC 9699; assembly: GCF_000744785.1. NCBI lineage: Bacteria > Bacillati > Actinomycetota > Actinomycetes > Kitasatosporales > Streptomycetaceae > Kitasatospora > Kitasatospora azatica. The sequence goes on from NZ_JQMO01000001.1 coordinate 95,563, forward strand.
AGGAACGTGTCGTGAGTGTCCACGACCCGGCTGAGGACGCCGATCCCCTCGCCGAACCGGCTCATATCGATCACCGGGCCGCTGAGCACTCCAAGACCGTCCGGGCCTTCTCCGCCTTCTACCGCGCGAGAATTAACCCGCTGATCGCGTATCTGATCGCCAGCGGCGCGCCTGCGGCGGTTGCGGCAGAGACCGCTCAGGAGTGCATGATCGAGTTGTTCCGGCGCTGGGAAAGCGTCGCCCACCCCCGGGCCTATGTCTACAAAGCCGCTGGTCGGATGTGGATCCGCAAGGTTGCGCAAGTGCGGATGGAGGAACCCGTCGAGGACCTTCCGGAGCCGACGTCCCTGGTGCCGTACGTCGACGCCCTCACCGAGTTCGAGACCCGGCACGACGTGCTGAAGGTGCTGCGAGACCTTCCTCCCCGTCAACGCCAGGTCCTGGCCTTGACGCTCCAGGGCTTCACTCCAACGGAGATCGCGGAGCAACTCGAGCTGAACGCGGGAACAGTGCGGGCCCATCTGATGCGGGCTCGCCAAGCCGCCACCGACCGTCTCAAGGAGAGCGAGGACGACCGGTGAACAGTGACCAGCACATGTTCCACGACGAGGCAGCCACCGAAACGGACGACTCGCCGTGGATCCGCCCGTACGCGATGACCGGCGGGCGTACCCGCCCGCGCTACCAGCTGGCCATCGAGGCACTGGTGATTACCACGGCGAGCTCTGCACCCGCGAAGCTGCTCCCCGAGCACCAGCGCGTATACGACCTGTGCCGTGAGACCAAGTCGGTGGCCGAAGTGTCGGCGCTGCTCTCCATGCCGCTCGGTGTGACTCGTATTCTCATCGCGGACCTGGTGGAGGCCGGCCTGGTGGCCCTTCACGCGCCGGGCGACGGCCTGCCGGATACGGTGCTCTTGGAAAGAGTGCTCAGGGGTCTTCGCGAGCTGCCGGAGAAGCGGCCGTCGGCAGATGACGATCAGGCTTTCGCTGATGGCCTGCAGGCCGTCGCCGACGACCTGCACGATCTCCTGGACGTCGAAGGCGGCCTTCGCGAGGTCCTGCTCCAGGCACATCACGATGCCGCCGTTCATGATCTTGATGGCATCGTGGATGTCGAGGCCGGCCTTCGCGAAGTGCTCCGCGAGCGCCCCGGGCCGAATGGGGGCCGGATTTGACCGGCGGTCCTCCTCGGACACGGCAGCGATGTCGCTGTCGCTTGGCATGATGCCGGTCATGGTGAGAACACTGCGCATCACGGGCTTCTCCGTGGCCGGCCGGCCGATCTCCACGCCGACCACCAAGTTCGGCGGCCAGCCCGTGTGGTTGGCGGGCCCGCAGTGGCCGATCAGCGCGGCATGGGACCGGCCGATGCGGTTCGTCGGCCAGATCGAGTTGGGCCCGGTACTCGGAGCGGTCGGCCACGGGAGGGTGGCCTACGTCTTCGTGACCCACGCCGATCACGAAGAGGACTTCTTCGACCCCGACGTCGTCGACCCCGACGGCGGCGAGAACGCGGTGATCGTGCAGCCAGGCGGCGACTGTGCCGGCCCGGTGCGCCCGCTGACGACCGGACCCGGGCTGTACGGCGTCGACGGGTCGCAGGTGGAGTTCACCGTCGATCTCCTCCCCGCCGACGAGCCCGGTCCCATGACGGATGAGGAACTCGAAGCCCTGCCCTCCGCCGACCGGGACCGCTACCACGTCGAGCTGATCGACGGCGACAAGATCGGCGGAACACCGCTGTTCTTCCAGGGCGACGAGTGGCCGGACGGCGGCCCTTGGCGGCTGCTGCTGCAACTCGACTCGAACTGGGCGCCGTTCCACCTCAACCTCGGCTCGTCGCCGAGGTTGTTCGCCTTCGTCTCCGAGGACGGCGCCCAGGGCAGGCTGCTCGTCCAGGACTCCTGAGCCGATCGGGGCTCTTGGCAATCCGTACCTGCCTGCCACCGTCGAAGCCGGTTCCAACAGCCGCACATGGACCGTGCTCCGCGCAGGCGCGCAGACCAGGAGCAGAGAGGCGAAGCCGACTTCCTGGTGCTGCGCGCCGAGGTGTGACGGGTGGTCCGCTGCGCGGGACCCGGTGGGGGTGAGGGAGAGGGGCGGTTGCGGTCAGCCTCCGTGCGCGGTGAGTGTGTAGCCTTCGGGGCCCTCGAAGGAGAACATCGGCCCGAACGGGCTGTCCGCCATGGGGGTCAGGATCCTGACTCCGGCGGTGGTGAGCCGGTCGCGGAGCTGGTGGGCGTCCGCGGTCCGGAACCAGAGCACCACACCCAGGCCGGGCCGTGCGGTGTCGGCGAGGTCGACGCCCGGGAGGAGCTCGCGGACGGCGAACGGGGTCGGCTTGGTGTCGAACACGACCGCGTGGGGCGGCGAGACGGCGGCCCGGCGCAGGCCCAGGTGCTGCTCGCAGAAGGTCGCTGCTGCTTGCACGTCGCGCACTTGCAGGGCGACGAAGTCGGGGCCGTCGATGGTGGCAGGCATGGGTATCCCTCGATCCTTGATGTCAGAACTTTGACATAGCGGAGACTAGGATCCCGAGAAACCTATGTCAAAATGCTGACATGATGGAGAGCCCGTTGGCCGAGCCGCCGCACCCCGCCAAAGACGTCACCCAACACGTGGGCTACATGCTCAAACGCGCCCAGGCCGCGCTGCGCAGCGCCATGGACAAGGTCCTGCGCGAGCACGGAATGACCGTGCCGCAGTACGCCACTCTCGAACTCCTGGCCCTGCACCCCGGCATGTCCAACGCCGACCTCGCCCGCGCGACCTTCGTCACCCGGCAGTCCGGAAACGTCGTCCTGCGTGGCCTGCAGGAAGCGGGACTGATCACCCGCCCCGCCACCGCCGACCACGGCCGAGCCCGGCCCGCCCACCTCACCGAGGAAGGCCACACACGCCTGGCCGCGGTCCAAGCCGCCGTCTACGCCATCGAAGAGCGCATGGTGGAGGCGATCCCGCCACAGCGCATGGCCGCGCTGCTCACTGACCTCGACCGCATCGCGGCAGCCCTGGAGAAATGACCCGGGCTCCCGATTGTCTCGGGCCGGTCCGAAACGGTGCCCGTGCTGGCAGGGCCGGCGCCGAAGGCCGCCGGTGCTGCTCGGCCGGGGACTCATCCGCTTCTGACCTGTGGCCAACCAGGCCGCTCAGACTGGCCAACAAGCTGGGAAAAGCGTTGGCCCAGCTGGCCTGCAAAGTGGCCAACTACGAAGCGACGAGTCCAGGCACACCGACCCGGCCCGGCGCGGGTTGCCCGCTGAGGTTGCTTCTGGAGGTTGTTACTGCCGGTTGCTACTCGGGGTTGCTACTTGAGGTTGCGTCAGGCGGTGCTGCCGGAAGCGGCGTTTGTACAGCTCACGGCCCGTTTGTCCAAGGTTGGCGGAGGCCGACTACTTCTCCCTGACCCCTGCGGCTGTGATGCCGGGTGAAGTCCGGGCACCGGAGCCTGTCGCAGGAGAAGGAGAGCAGGGGAGTGGGCGCGCAGGCAGGAGCGGAGACGAGATCCCGGCAACCTGAAGCTGCGCGCCGACGGCGTGAGGTGTTGTCCGCGGCCCGGCGGCCCCGCTTCGCGGCGCCACCGGCCGGAGAGGGGGAGCGGAGGAGGAGGGGCGGGCCAGGAAGGCCGGGTAGGGTCGCCGGACGTACGACCCGCGCCACCGCGCCGATCCCGACCCGAACCGTGGCCCTCGCGGGCGACGACGACCGGCCGCCGTGGGACGCCGCCCTCGCGGCCGCCGGCATCGACGTCGTCTAGGCCGGGGACGGCCGCCCCGGCGCGGTACTCCAACCTGGACCGCGCGACCTGGCCGTCGCGGTCCGCTGGCAGCCCACCGACCAGCACTTTCTGCCCTGCGGCGTCCTCTCGGCGTCAGCGCCTGCGCCTCCCGCAACGGCGGCCCGATTGGCGCCCACCAACTCCAAAGCCTGCCTCGCCGAGGCTGGGCTGCGCACCGCCTAAATCGACGGGCACCTAGTCGTCCTCCACCCCGATGCCAAGGTTCGCCGTGGCTTGGTGTGGAGGCCCGGCCCGGACCTCCACACCAAGATCGAAGTCTGTCAGATCGCCGCCTCGGGAACCGCACTGTCGAGTAGGCGGGAGGAGTACCTCTTTGGCGGGTGAGTTCGCCGGTGTCGACGGTCGGTCGGCATCGCGGCGGCAGGGGGTGGTCCGGTGGTCTGTCAACCAACCGTGGGGCGCCGGCCTCGTGTGGGCGAACTAGGCGGTATCGGCCGGTTCCTCGCTGCTGGACGGCAGTTGATCGCTGCAATGATCCCGCCCGCTTTGGCGGTGATGGTCTATCCGATGGAGCCACCGTGACTGTTCTTCCCCACGCTCGTGCCGCTTTCCCGGCATCCCGGTCCGCCGTGGGAGGCAGGGGGCACGTCGCGGTGTTCAACGTCCCGCAGCACGGGCATGTGAACCCGACGCTTGCTGTGGTGGCGGAGCTCGTCGCACGGGGCTACCGCGTGAGTTATGCGGTCACGGAGGAGTTCGCGGCGCAGGTGAAGGCTGTCGGGGCGACCCCGGTGGTCTACCAGGACGCCGCTGCGGGCCAGGAGGCGCCGGAGGACCTGGCGGCGGGGGTCACCCAGGCCGTCATGCAGACCGTCGTCGCGCTTCCCGACCTGGCGGCGGCGTTCGCCGACGACCATCCCGAGATCGTGCTGTACGACATGTACGCGTGGGCCGGCCCGTTGCTGGCCGCGCGCTGGCGGGTGCCGGCCGTTCAGCTGGCGCCCACCCATCTGCCCTACGAGGGGATCGTCCAGGAGCTGCTCGGGGTGGCGGACATCGCGCAGATTCCGGGGTACGCGCAACTTGCCGCCGCACTGGCCTCCCACGGCGTCACCGCCTCGGTCCACGAACTCACGCTCGCGCCCCGCGAGGCGGTGGCGTTCTTCCCGCGCAGCTTCCAGCGACGTGCGGAGACCGTGGCTGCCGAGAAGGTCGCGTTCGTCGGTCCGGCGCTCGGAGACCGCTCGTACCAGGGGCATTGGCAGGCCCCGGCATCGGGTCTTCCGGTCCTGCTGGTCTCGCTCGGCTCGCAGTACACGCGCCGGCCGTCTTTCTACCGTGCGTGCGTGCAGGCGTTCGCGGAGCTGCCCTGGCACGTCGTCATGTCTGTCGGAGCGGGTGTCGATCCCCGGGAGATCGGGCCGGTTCCCGACAGCATCGAGATCCATTCCAGCGTGCCGCAGCTGAGCGTCCTCGCCCAGGCGAGCGCGTTCGTGACTCATGGCGGGATGGGAAGCACGATGGAGGCCCTGGCGTACGGCGTTCCGCTGGTCGCGGTGCCGCAGATGGCCGAGCAGCGGGCCAACGCCCACCAGATCGAGCAGCTGTCTCTGGGGATGCACCTGCCGCGGGAGCTGGCGACGCCACAGGCCCTGCGCGAGGCGGTCCTGCAGGTCGCCGCGGACTCGGACGTCGCGCGCGCTGTCGCCGCGATGCGCCGTCAGGTCCAGGAGGCCGGCGGCGCCGCCCGAGCCGCCGATGTGATCGAGCAGGCGCTGCGCCGTCAGCCCGCAGTGAACCGATGACAGGCAACCGCGTCGCGTCGGTCGGCCGGCGGGTGGCCCCGCGCGTGCTGCTGGCCTCGATGCTGGCGCTCTGCGGCGTCCTTGGGCCGGTCGCGGCGGCTGAAGCCGCCACTGCGTTCCCGGCCGTCGACAGCGCCGAGGCGAGTGGAGGGAGTACCTACAGCACCACTGTCCACGTCCCGGACGGCACCGCGCTCGCCGTGGACGTGTACCAGCCCGCCGGGCCCGGACCGCACCCGCTGCTCGTCATTCCCGGCGCCTGGTGGGCCATGCCGCTGGACACCATCATCGACCGTCACCGAGAGCTGGCGCGGGCCGGATACCTGGTGGTCGCCTACGACCCGCGCGGGCTGCGGCGCTCGGGTGGCGAGATCGACATGACCGGCCCCGCCGACGTCTCCGACGCCTCCGAGGTGATCAGCTGGGCGTTGGCGCACACCCGCGCCGACCCGGACCGGATCGGGATGCTCTCCTCCTCCTACGGCGCGGCGCTCAGCCTGAACGCGGCCGCCCACGACGCCCGCATCAAGGCGGTGGCTGCGCTGTGTCCGTGGACCGACCTCGCGGGTTCCTTCTATCCGGGCAACACCCCAGCCGGCACGATGGTGACGTTTCAGGAGGTCATCGGCCGGCTCAACGGCCGCTTGAGCCCGGCCACGCGCGATGCCATGGCCCGGATCCGCTCAGGAGAGGACATCGCGGCGGTCCGCGACTGGACCACGCAGCGCTCGCCGGCCTCCTTCGTACCGGAGCTGAACGCCCATCAGACCGCAGTGTTCATGGCAGGCGAATGGAGCGACCCGCTGGTCCCCGCGGGCCAGAGCGGCCACTTCCTGGACGCCCTGACCGGCCCCCGCCAACTGTGGATGAGTCCTGGCGGCCACGGTGACTCCAGCGCCCGCGAAGCGGACCTGCTCCAGCCCGAGGCCCGGGTGTGGGAGCACGCCACCGACTGGCTGGACCACTTCCTGCGCGGCCGGCCCAACGGCGCCCAGGCACTGGGGCCCGTCCTGATGCGCCCGCGCGACGACGACCGGCTGGAGAGCTACCCGACCTGGGCCGCCCTCGACCTCGCCCTCAGGGCGGTACAGCTCGAGCCTGCCCTCCCGGGCGCCGACTCCGTCCGCCTGGTCGCCGGCGCCGACTCGCCGGCCGACTCCGGTCTCTTCCCGGCTGCCGGTCGCCTCGACACCGTAGGCCTGCCGCCCACCACCGTGCTCCCGCTGCTTGTCCCGCCCCTGGCCGCCGTGTGGCAGAGCCGACCGCTCGACACTCCTTGGGCACTGCGTGGCTCACCGCGGCTGCACACCACTGTGACCGGCTCCGCCGACCACGGCACATTCGTCAGCTACCTGTACGACGTGGACCCTCTGGGAACGGCCCGGTTGCTGAGCCACACGCCCTACTCCTTCTACGGCCAACCCGCCGGGAGACCGCTGCCAGTGGACGTGGTTCTACCCGCCACCGCCTGGACCATCCGCCCCGGACACCGGCTCGCCCTCGTCATCGACACCGCGGACCACCGCTACGCCGACGAGAACCCGCTCGGAGCCACCCTCGACTTCGACACCTCCGGTACCCGTCTCACGGCCCCCGCCCGAACCGGCTGACACCGACCGCACGAGCGCCGATGCCCTCCGGCCAGCCCGCTCAGCCACGGGCCGCACACGTCCCGATCAGGCCGAACACGGTCCGACACGCAGGGACCGCGACCGTCTTACGGCCCGGTCCGACGGCTTGCGGACGACGCATGTCCGGCACCGCCGAAATTCGTCGGACCGATCCACCGCGCCAATCAGAGGAGACATCCATGCCCCCGTCCATGCCCCGTCCCCGGCTTCCCGGCGTGCCCTGCGCGACCGCTTAGCGCGCAGGGCACGCCGCGCGGGCGCCCGCGCCGGGTTCCGGCTCGTGCTGCGCAACCCCCTGTGGGACGGCTCGGGCGTGCCCGACCCGCAGGGGCTGCGCGGCCCAACCCACGGAGAACCGCTTCGGCTGGCGGTGCTCGGCGACTCCTCCGCCGTCACGGTCGGGGTGACCCGGGTCGAGCAGACCGTCGCCGCCGTCCTGGCCGACGCACTGGCAGCGGGCCTGGACTGCCCGGTCGAGGTCCAGGTGGAAGCCCGGGCCGGCGCCACCACCGCCTCGATGAGCCGCCAGATTCGCACGGTGGCGGCGCAGGAGCCGGGAGTGGCGATCGTCCAGATCGGCGGCAACGACGTGTTTCTCCCGGTGAGCCTGCGCCGCACCGCGGCCCGGCTCGCCGGCCATGTCGAGCGCCTGCGGGCCGGCGGCTGGCAGGTGGTGGTCACCTCCTGCCCTGACGTATCAGCGGCGCGAGCGGTACGCCGCTGGGCCCGCCCGCTGGGCCGACGGAGGTCCAAGCGGCTCGCGAGTCTGCAGACCGCCGCCGCACTGCGGGCCGGGGCGGCGGTGGTGTCGCTGACAGCACCGGAGTTCCGCAGCCACCCGCGAGCGCTCTACTGCCCGGATGGCTTCCACCCCTCACCGGACGGCTACCGCCTCTATCAGAACCGCGCCCTGCCCGCGATCCTGACGGCAGGCCACGCCCACCGATACCGGACATCCTCTTCCCCCTGCCCCTCCGGCCCGCCGAGCGAGCCCGGCTACCTCGGCGACCACGCCTACGACCTGAGCGTGCCGGAGGCGATGCGAGAGATCCACCGCCGACCGGGAGCATCGTTCTTCCCGCGGACCAGCCCAACCGGCGAGCTTTCCGTCCGCTGCGTCCCCTGGCAGTCGGCCTCCCGACCCGCAGCACCGCCGGTTCATAACCCGGCCGCGCAGGCCGCCGTCCGGTGAGGGCAGTTCGAGGCGCGGCTTGCCAGGACGGCGCACGAAGCCCACGAACTGCCCGGTGGACCTGCATCATCACCGCGATCGCCGGATTCGTATGCGGCCTCGACCACCTCATCGTCACCGCTGCCCTGCCGGTCCTTCGCACCGACCTGCGACTCGATGCCCATGAGCTGGGCTGGCTGGTCAACGCCTTCACACTCACCCTGGCCGTGCTCCCGCTGCCGGCCGCGGTCCTCGGCGAGCGCTACGGTCGCCGGCGAGTCTTCACCGCCGGGCTGGCCTTGTTCACCGCCGGCTCGACTCTCGCGGCCCTGGCACCGGGGGTCAGGCCGCTGCTGGTGTCCCGTGTCGTGCAAGGCACGGGCGCGGCCCTGATTCAGCCGCTGAGCCTGACCCTGCTGACCGACGCCGTCTCAGAGCGACGGCGCGGGCTCGCCCTGGGCCTGTGGGGCGCGGTAATCGGGGTGGCCGTAGCGCTCGGCCCGCTGGTCGGTGGAGCGGTCATGGCGTGCGGGTCGTGGCGTGGGATCTTCTGGCTGAACGTCCCGATCGGCTGCGCGCTGCTGCCACTCGCCAGAGGGCGGCTGCGCGAGAGCCGGGGCACGCACGCCCGACTCGACCTGCTCGGGACCGCCCTGGCCGGCCTCGGCCTGCTCGGCATCCTCCTGGCGGTGACGGGAACCGGCCTGGGCGATGGCAACACCCCACTGCGCATCGCCGTCGCCACAGCCGGCACCGCCCTGCTGGGCTGCTTCCTCGCCTGGCAGCATCGCGCCCAAGCCCCGCTCCTGGATCCCGCCCTGCTACGCGACCGGTACTTCACCGCCCTCAACTCGGCCGGCTTCCTCCTGCACGCCGGAGTTTTCGGCGCGGTCTTCCTACTCGCCCAGTTCCTCCAGACCGTGCAGGGACAAACTCCGCTGCAGGCCGGGCTGCACATGCTGCCGTGGACAGCCATGCCACTGCTGGTGGCCCCGCTGGCCGGCCGATGGGCCGACCGCCACGCCAGGGCCCTGACAGCCACAGGACTGGGACTCAGCGCCCTCGGCCTGGCCTGGCTCGCCACGACCGCCGTACCCGACGTCGCCTACCCCACCCAGGTCCCAGGACTGCTCGCTGGCGGAATCGGCATGGCCCTCTTCTTCACCCCCTCCGCCCACCTACTGATGACCCGCGCAGGCCCGGCCCAGCAGGGCCCCGCAGCCGGCGTGAACAGCGCCCTACGGGAGACCGGAGGCGTCCTCGGAGTCGCCGTCGGCTCCACCGTGTTCTCCGTCTGCGGGAGTTACCGCAGCGGATCCGACTTCGTCGCCGGCCTGGTACCGACGCTATGGGGCGGGGCCGCGCTGCTCACCTTGGCCGCCTCGATCATGCTTCTCTGGACACGCCAGACCACTGCGCGCAGGTTCGAGGTTGCGCACGTCGACCGGCGCAGTGACGAGCGCCAGGAGGCCCTGGCTGCTACTGGTGACCGGTCTGTGTACAGCGTGAATGGACCGGCACGACCAGCTTCTGGCCGCCCGCGCGGCGCCGACCAGGTTCCGGCAGCCCGCCCCGGGGTGCGCCGCAGCTGCCTCTGACCGGCTGGGTCTTCGTAGATGTGGAGCCCCACCTGGCCGACCAACCCGGGCGTCCAGGAACCGCGCTGCGCGAGTGCCGCCGACGCGCTCGCCCTGCTGCGCGTGGCGCTCGGTCAGCGCCTGGCCCGGTAGGGCCGCCGTGCGCACCGCACCGCGCGGCCGTGCGCACCGCACCGCGCGGCCGTGCGCACCGCACCGCGCCGCCGTGCGCACCGCACCGCGCCGCCGTGCGCACCGCACCGCGCCGCCGCGCGCACCGCACCGCGCCGCCGCGCGCACCGCACCGCGCCGCCGCGCGCACCGCACCGCGCGGCCGCGCGCCTTTTCGTGCGTGATGGACGGGTCCAGCAGTGATCCAGCGCGCGGCGCGCCTGTGGACAGGCTCGTGTGCTGGTGGGTGGGGCGCTCCCGCGGCCGGGGGCTGCGGGAGCGCCGGCGCGCTGCGGGCTGTCAGGTGAGGGCGGCCCAGTTCTGGGTGTTGGCGTTGGCGGCCGGGTTGGCGGTGACGGCGGCGCCGAGGGTGACGGCGGCGCTGTCGAGGGAGTATCCGGTCGCCGGGTTGGTGATCGTCAGGGTGCCGCTGGCGTTCTGGGTGACCTGCCAGTCCTGGTAGGGGTTGGAGGAGTTGACGGCCCGTAGGGTGGCCTGGCCGCCGGCGGTGGTGGGCGCGGTCAGCACCAGGGCGTCCGGGCAGCCGTCGATGAGCTTCGCGGTGCCGTTCGGATACGCCCGCAGCGTCCACTGCTGCTTGGCGCGCGTGGGGTCGTAGGTGTTGAGGATGGCGGGGGAGCTGCCGGAGGTGCCGCACTGGTCGGCACGTTCCAGGGCCATCCCACCGCTGTTGGAGAGGGCGTGGGTCCGGCCGTCGCCCACGATGGTGGGGCCGTAGTTGATGGCGTGGGCGGCCAGGTAGGTGAGCGCGGTTGCGGTGGTGGCGAGCGGGGGGTTGGCCGTGGGCCGGTCGGTCTTGAAGTACTCGGCGAAGGTGGAGGGCGTCTGCGCGGCCATCACGTTGATGGTGCTGTTCCAGCCGTCGTCGAGGTTGTTCCACAGGTCGAGCAGTGAGCCGTCCACGTTGCCTTGGACCTGGTCCCCGGTGTTCCAGCCGGTGGTGTAGGTGAAGCTGTAGCTGCTGCCGTTGGGCCACACGTAGCGGTGGTCCCCGAGGAGGTAGGCGGCGGTGGAGTCGGCGAAGCCTTCCGCCCAGGCGCAGGTGCCGGAGCTGGCCAGGTTGATGTAGTGCGGGCTGCAGTTGGTGATGGCCGGCCACCGTCCGTTGTACAGGCGGTGCATGAGGAAGTGGCCGGACTCGTGGAGCACGGTGTGCTCGGAGTCGGGGTCGGCGGCGGACAGGTGGACGGTGCCCGCCAGGTCGTAGTACGGACCGTCGGCCGAGTTGGCGCTCCACTGGACGTTGAGCTCGGTGCAGGCGTTGCTGTTCGGCTCGTGGGTGGACCAGCAGTCGCTGGTGGGGTTGTTGCGGTACCACCACAGGAGGTTGACGGTATCGAAGGCGTGCCAGGCCCGCGCGGTGTCGGCGGACGGTTTGAGGGTGCCGACGGAGGTGCTGGCGGCGACGTTGGTCAGGGTCGGCGAGTCCAGGGTGTAGGGGGTGCCGGTGGTGTCGCTGACCTTCCACAGCTTGGTGCTCTCGGTGCGGGACCGCACCCAGATGCTGCTCATCGACGTGGTGGAGGTGGGCGTGTAGCAGAGGTTGAAGCCGCCGTCGTTGACGCCGGTGTACTGGTAGTCGGCGGTGAGCTGGTGCGGGGTGTCGGTGGACTTCTCCCTGCCCCACAGCTGGACGTTCGCGTTGCGGACCGGCTTGGTCATCGTGGGCTTGCCCGTGCCGGCTTCGGCCGACTGGTAGTCGTACTGGAGCTTGCCGCTCAGGCAGATGGGGGACGCCGCCGCGGCGCTGGACGCCGTCAGCGGAACGGCGGCGGGCGGCGCGAGCAGGGCGGCGCCCAGGACGGCGAAGCCGCGCGGCAGGCGAATTCCGATGGCCACAAGTTTCCTCTCATAGGAACAAGCTGGCGTGGGAGGCCGAGGCCACGGTTCAGCGGCGACCTTGGCCGATCATCAGGATCAGTGCGAAGCGCCCGCCTGGGTAAGAGCGCCCGGAAGCACGTACACAAACCGGCGGTCCGGCGGAATCACTTTGGTTGCGAACTATTCGCCGCGAGCCCTGAGGCGCCGCCTGCGCGCCCTGTGCGGAACGCGACGAGTCGTCCTGCGCGGCGGCTGCTCAGGGTGTGCGTTGGCCGGGGAAGGGGATCGCGTCACTGCTCCCCAA